>JBKPMB010000050.1:0-3888 GCA_046731995.1 Thermoproteota archaeon
TAAGACTATTAATTGTACGGTTAGATGGATAGAGTAGATGAATCGACTATGGGAAATAACGAAAATGATAATGGTGGAGAGGAAGCATTCTTTGACCTGCTTACTAAATCGCTAAAAACAGTAAAAGCAGGTAATCAATATAGAAATGGAAGGTCAACCTGCACTTAATATTGATGTTGATAAAGAAAGAGAAAATAAGATTAACATTGATTTTATTCATCCTACAATTATCCAGCAGCTATCAGAAACTGAAAGCGGAAGTGAAAACAGCAAACCAGACTTATTTGATAAATTAAAAACAGCAAAGGAATTTGCTCAAAAACTCACAGACGATGGATTGACCATATCGTTTCAAGAAAAGGAAAAGAAGCAATAATCTTGGGAAAGGATGCTCATCCTACTCTTTCAAAACTAATAACAAGAAGTGATGATATACAAGTAGATAGTGTAAGGGAATCCGCTAAATTAGGTAGCGAACTAAAAAAGAAAGATAACAACAAGAAGAATAAAGAATAATTGAACTGAAGTAGATTTAATATAGTAGATGTAATGGATTGATTAAAAACCATCATATCTCTGATTTCATCAGCTTCTTCCTCATGTATGAGTTTACTAACAATGGCTGCCTCTTCGGTACGATTCTCGTTTTCGTATCTACAAGCACAGGCTAGCAATATCATATCAAAAAATTACTAAGAATTGCATCATCAGATTCTCTAACTACAAATTTCACGTAGTAATTACCTCAATACAAATATGGCTACATCATGTTAAAGAAATAGAATATGATGAACCACACAACTTTAGCACTAGTTGCCGTATTAGCAGCAGCAACTCTAGTAATAGGAGCAGTAGCATCTCCAGCATTTGCAGGGGGCCACGACAGAAAGGCCAAATACGACAAACAAGGAGATAGCAGCAAAACGGTTACAATACAGGTAAACAAGCAATTGCAAGTCATAAAGGGAGACCATAGTGAAGGTACGCAAACTGCGTCTAATTGTATTGCTGTGGTAAATGGAGCTAATGCATGCAGACAGGGACTTGGAGAAGCATAAGGACTAGACAATAACGACAACAAAATAGCTATGCTATAACAGCGCCAGCAGTTCCTTCTTTATTAGTACTGCTGTTGCATTTTGAATTTGGACAAATACAACTTCTACTCTGTCTGCTGAAGTAAAAGAAACCACCTCATGGCCATTTACTATTTTATGCTTATCATTCACAGTCCAATTCGATGGATACTTGATTGTAAAACCATGTCTATGTTGGTATATGTCAGAAAATTGGTATTATCTTCTTGAGCTGCTGCAATTGGTATGTTGTATGCTATAACAGATAGTGTAGAAAACGAAATAATAACAATATCCAAACTACTTGGCATTTGTATAACATGACACGTGTTCGTAAGCGTCTTTATATTATAAGATATTCTATTTAATGTTGGTAGTGGGAGCAGCAGTAGTTCAATTTAAGATTTTATCAAATATTATGGTTACAACCTTATGTGCTGTTTTAGTATTTCAGTCAACAGTTGTAGTTAGTCTATGGGGATATGCTACCTACATTCAACCTCTTGGTACTGCAGCAGCGACTACTACTATTGTCCCTACGGAAATGAAATTATCAACTGTAGCAAAAATGCTAGTTGATAAGGCTATCCAAGAATTCCAGAGCAATAATATCAACAATGCAATAACATACCTACAAGGAGCCGAACAGGAACTATTGTCATCGTTAGCAATTGCAGGAAATAATCGTAATAACAATAATAGTGCAAGTATAAGCACTTCAATGGCTAAGCCATTGACAATATCATTGCTTGTAAAAAATATTATTCAGGCATTAGATAATGGTGATTATGGAAAAGGACAGAGATATCTCAATTTAGCTGAACAAGAACTAGGGACGAATATGCTAAATGTCTCATCATCACTAAATCCACAGCCAATAAGAAGTACTTCTAATGCTACTTACAATAACAATAGTAACGATAACAATTAAAGATTCTTCTCAACATACACTAATACCAACTATGGTATAAATTTACAATATCCTCATAATTGGGTAATCGAAGCTGATGATTATGCTACTGGCGCAGCAGGACAAGCAGGAATTCAAATTGCTTCTTTCTATTTGTTGGATGTTAATAGCGGTCTACCATTCTTTCGGATTGGAACTGATGACCTAACTAAGGAGTTGCCAAATTTACAAAAAGTAAGCATATATCAATACCTTAGCAGGTCTCTTGCTCATAAAAATTCCACAGGTTTTCCTGGCTTTAATCTTATAGAATCTGATACTAACAGTAGACGACTTGCAAACAGCTCAGCATATACTATAGTATGGACATATACTCATCCTACTTATGGAATGAGAAAGTCTATAGAAATTGCAACTATTTTAGGAAGCAGAGGACACTTTGTTGATTACACTGCGGCTACAGCGAATTTCTCAAAATTTTTACTAGTTGCGGAGAAGATGATTAAGTCCTTTCAGAAAACAAAATGAATAGCATATGATTCTTCATTAGTTTTATTATTTTCAACGGTCAAAAATTGCATTATATCATATGAAAATGTATCATCATCTTTCCTGTGCTGTTGGCCTTAATAATATCTCATTGATATTTACATGACTCGGTGCTTGTATTACATAGAGAATTGCATTTGCTATATCCTCTGACTGCAATCTTTCCATATTCTTTGAAGCTTCTATAAATTTAGACATGGATTCATCTGTTATTGTTTCGAGTAATTCTGTAGCAACTGCTCCTGGCTCAACGCATGTAACTCGTATGTTATACTCAGGGCTCAGCTCTTTTCTTAATCCTTCGCTCAAAGCAGTAATAGCATGTTTTGTTGCGCAGTAGATACTTCCTCCAGCAAATACTATTCTTCCTGCAACCGAAGAGATATTGACTATATGTCCTGATTTTTTATTTATCATATATGGAATTACTGCAGAAGTACAGTAGAGAACTCCTTTGATGTTCACATCAATCATCTGTTCCCATTCTTTTACTTTGCAATTCTTAAAATAACTAAGAGGCATTAAACCAGCATTGTTAATTAGGATGTCGATTCTCCCCCATTTTTTAACTACCATATCAACAAATGAATCGCAATCTGATTTGCTTGTAACATCTAACTTTCTTTGTATAAGGATTTCTTCTTCTCCCATTCTTATTTTTCCTTCACTATCGTTTTTGACAATTTGCTCTTCTAGCTCATGTAATCTATCTAAGCGCCTTGCTCCGGCTGCCACTCTTATACCCGCTTTTGATAATGCTAAAGAAGTAGCATATCCTATACCACTAGTTGCTCCTGTGACGATTGCAACTTTACTATTATTATTTTCCACGTTTTAACAATACATTTACATGATTAAATAATTGACCTATGCAGATGCATATGTAAACCTGACTACATTTATCTCATGGCAATAGAATGCTAACAAATACGAATTTTAATCCGGTGATTTCGAGTAGTCACATTTTACCCATACAATCAATAGCTGGGCTCATAAACACATTGAGGAGGGCTGCTCCGCTAATAATACTGGTGGTATAGATACTGAAAGGATCTTAATGGTACTTGTATTATTTTCAATCTATTATAATCGATTTACGTTGGTTCCTTCTCTTCTAGTAACTGCTTTTAATTTAGGATAATGCTATGACTGACATATGAGTCGTATTAAACTGGCTAACTGATAGAGCAATTCAGCGCTTTGCTCTGTCATAAATGCATCAAATTACGAATAAAAAACAACTGGTCGGATGAGTTTTTGGGTTAGTTAGAAGTTGGTGAAGGTTTAGAGATCTTCTCGAATTGACGTGGTGACATTACTACTCGTTCTAAAACACGGAACAAAGAATAAACT
>JBKPMB010000051.1:0-8642 GCA_046731995.1 Thermoproteota archaeon
CGAAGTGCGGGATTTGAACCCGCGATCCCGAGCTTGGGAAGCTCGTACCTTAACCAGGCTGGGCTAACTTCGCTTAAATTTTCAGATGCAGGATTTGAATAATAAGATTTTGATTCTGGTTGATGAATCTATATAATATCATTAGTTGTGAAATTATAAATATGCAGGTTCAGTATTTGGTATACAACAACATATAAAGACAAAATTAGAGTTTTACTTAATTAATATATAGTTATATATTAATATATTTTTTGTACCCTGTATTAATCATGTTTTCTAATTATGCTTGCATATCCAATCTAGCAACACATCCACTTTACAAATGGCATGATTAACACGTCGGTGTGTAAATATACATATTTATATAGCATTAAAATATGTAAATACAAAATTTATATTCACCTCTACATACTATTTATAAATGACAGGAAAACCGAAGGCGCAGTCATACAACCATGCTTCTTCTACTAATAATGCTATTGATACCTATATCGTAAATGTTGGTATTATGAGCGAGTCAACCGCATATCAATACTTATCAAGGTTGAACGATTTTAAGGAATTCATGGTAAACGAATACGGTAATCACTCAAATATAGATGATTTAACAAAATAAAAGATGGTGATCAAGATGCATATGATCTCCTAAATGGTTATGCCGCTTACCTGAAAAATTGCAATATTAATGCACTTACATTAAAGCAGCGTATCGTAAAAGTAAAGAATTTTCTTGAATATCATGACGTAGATATAAGCCCAAGGAAGTTTAAGATAAAAGTTAAGCTACCAAAAGTAATTAAAAAAAAGAAAGAAGCAATATCAAAAAAGGACATTATTGATATATTAAATATATGTGATAATCTTAGACTAAGAATTTATGTAATGTTATTAGCATCCACTGGAATGCGCGCTACTGAAGCATTATCTATTCGTATTCAAGATCTGGATTTTGATTCCGAACCATCCAAGGTTTTTTTGAGAGGAGAATATACAAAAACTAAAACAGATAGAATGGTCTTTTTGACCCCAGAAGTATCTCAACAATTAAAGACGTGGTTAGATTACAAGTATAGAACTAGAAGAGTATGTTGCCAAGACAAACAAAATGAAAAAACAATAACAGAATATAGAACACCAGGTAAGAAAGGTACCGACTTAGTGTTTGCAATTTATCAAGATACACCAAACCTTAACTCTTTGTATGATGAATTACAGGAATCTTTTGCAAATACCTTAGATCGTTCTGGCAAAGGAAACATGGAAGATGCCAGTCTCAGACGTAGAAAGATAACCTTTCATTCATTTAGGCGATTCGTGAAGACCACAATATCTGATCTTGGTTACTCTGATTATTCTGAGTGGTTCATAGGACATGCTGGTTCTACATATTGGACAAGGAAAGATTCGGAGAAAGCAGAAATATTCCGTAAAGTACAGCCTTATCTGACATTTCTGAATATCCCAGAGCTAGAAAGACAAGGCGCAGATATTCAGACTAAAGTAGAAGAGCTAGAAGAACTAAATCAAACATTGAGAAATCGTGACAAAATGAAAGATGATGCTATAACACAACTATCAGACCAGGTCATGGCTTTGACAACCATAATGCAGGAGTTTGAGCGAAAACAGCAATCATATGTATCATAATCCGAATTATTTTTTGGCCAAACATATGCAAGAAATTTTCTGTATCTAGCATTAAAGCGTCTCAGTCTCTATGTCTCTTATTCTCTGTTCCTTTAATTCCTCGTACCATCTCCTTCTTCCATTTGCCATTATTGCTCTTGAGATTACTGTAGACAGCCCTATCAAAGCCAAAAAGTCCTAGAACTGTTTCTGCAGCATCAAGTACCATTTCTTTGTATTTTTCCTTATCGTCCCCTGAAACTATTTGTTCCACAGTTCTAATGTGTTCATGACTGTCAATACTATGAGTCCTAGAAGGAATAACAAAGCCTCTCTGGATTAATTCAAAACAATTCCTGCTATCGATTAGACGATTTATACCATATTTGGCAGCCAAATCCAAAGGAAGAAAGCCAAACCTTGCTGTTCTATTAATCCTGCAAACCCAAATTGATCAAAATATGTTGTTTTTCTATAGCTACTGCTGATACAGATTCTTCCTCTGAGTTCTGCATCATCCCTTCCAAGCTGCAAATCAAATCCTCTGGCCAATAGATACCTAAGCACTTTTCCATTATCATAATCGCCCAAGGAAACTATAACGTCAGGGTTTTTCTCCTGAACATAATCAGAGAATTGCTGCAAAATTACCTTCTCTTCACTATTATCAAATACTGCTTCATCTTCTCCATATCTTACTTTGATTACCCTAATAGCATCCTCTGAAGCAAGTATTCCTGAATATGTATGAAGGTCAAAATATATCAACGAAAACGGGTGAGGATGTACATCATCGCTGTCATCAACCTTGACTGCTTTGAGTAATTTTGATCCATCACATTCTACTTTGACTTTGCTTGTAGGTTCAATTCCTAATTTGGTAAAGAGATATTGTTGAATATGTAAAAGGTCTGTATTGAACAATTGCTTCACCTGACTGTCGGATTCCAACTTCTTTAGCAGTGGTTGATAGTACCTTAAGGATCGTAGTTGTACGTGGATAAGTTTTCTTTGCGTGTTATAATCAAACAGATCAGTATGCTTATTTCTTCCCATCTGGCTACTATCTCTTCTCTAGATAGAATTTGAAAAAGGTGTAATCCATCAGATTCGTTTCTTGGTAATATGTAGAATCCTGGATGGTAGGAGTCTTTAAGCTTAAGGATTTGCCCTTCTTGCGTCTTTATAGACAGGATAGCATGATCATTATCAATAAAAACATTGAGAAGCCATCCAATGCAGCTGGTCAAATCCGTATTCTTGTATCTTTTCTTTCATTATTAGTAACTAGATGCTGTATCTGACCTTGAACCCATTGTAATGTCTCTATTTCAACCTCTAGACTGTCATTGTATATTGGATTGTGAGCTTCATGTATACTGTCTTTACAATCTTTTATCTTTTCATTTATCGACCCTTGGAGCATTTCAGCAAAGTCAACAATCCTCATTTGAAACACGCTGCAAACTGCAAATATTATACATTGATATACTAAATCGGGACGGACAAGGTAGCACAAAGCAACTAGTTCAGCAAATGTATGGAGTAGGAATAGAATGCTTCCCCGAATTCGTCATTTGAGAGGCATTTGACCATACTTTGTAAAATCTTTCAGATGAATAAGGAAACAGTCAAATTCTAGGTAGGTACGGCTGAATCTAATTACATAAAATCAATCGCAAAATTATAAATATCATAGATATCGTTGACGTGCGATGTTTAACATAAATACAACAGCACTATATGCAGCAGTCATTGCATCAGTACTTGTTGCCTCCCTGTTCGCTATTAGCTATGTACAGCAACAAGCGTTAGCACAAGGTAACCAGACCGGGGGAGCAGCTACTGGTACTAATCAGAGTGGAACTAACTCAACTAGCAGCGGCACAGCCACCGGTGGTACCACAACTGGCGCTAGCAGCAGTCCTACTTATTAGTTAGATTGGCATCAACCTGAGGTGAAGAATAGAAAATTGTTATCTCAACTACCCACATCTTTTATTTGAAGGTAGATGTTCCTACTATTTTTATAGATTAATAATAATTTTTGCTTTTTATATAAAGTGGCTGAGGTATAGTGGCTATGTGTAAGCATAGGACAAAGCAACATTATTAGAAAGTGGCGTTTCTACCTCAGACGGAATTAGGTGCTCCTCTCCTTGTCTTATGACTATATCCTTTGGATGTGTTAGTACATCTATGGTAGCGGGAGGAACAGCAACCCAGTTTGTAAAATCTCTAACTTCATTTGATTTGAAGGATTCTGCCGTATAAAATGATAAGCCATAACTGCTAGGAGAATGTATAGAAGCTAGGTCTAATCGCAGTTTAACATATCCTGGCCCTATTGTAGGACCACCAAAAGACTCAGTATAGTTTATCTTAGAGTCTACAAGCGAATGTGTATCTGTTGATGATGATAATTGGTAAAGATATTGACTCCATTTTCCATTAACTGCTTCAATATAAAAGTTGTAATTGGCTCCGTTATATCCTGAATTTTCAGACAGTGAAACAATAGCAATAAGCATACCATACCTAATATGTTTGAGAGGTTGACTGTACATAGAAGCATTTTCCGAATTTGATGCTAACCAAAATGTAGTATCTAGAGTTTTTCCATCACTAGTATAATCTACTGCCAGTATGTTTGCAAAGTCAGACTTTAAATGATTACTATCATTACCATAAGTTTGAACCCAATCATTTTTCTGATTGCTCATTTGTGCATCAGTTATCAAAACTTGATCAAACGCAGGTGATGTGGCAAAAGCGTTATGAAAAAGAGAATAGGAGATTAATAGCAATAATAACACAAGTATAATAATATTAATCGAAGGAAATGTTAAGAATAAGCATTTTTGTGACTTCAAACCGTTATTATGTGATCTTATATACCAAATCATATATCGACATAGTTAAGGTTTTTGTTGATCTGTTGGTAACAGTTAGAAGAAGGATTCTATAGATTAGAAGGAAAATTCTCATTTCAATATAATTAAAATATTGTTAATGTTTCTTCTGGCTCATTTTACACGTACCAAGGGGTATAGTCCATACATACAAGAAGATTGGAAATAATACAGGCAAGATACTGGTGATAGGAATACCATCAGGATTTGAGGAATCAAGAAACATGGTATTACATATTTTCCTGCTATTTCATTTATTTGAACTCCATTTTCTCATCCATTGCAGCAAATTAATTATAGACTCTACGAGTTCTTGCCCTTTGTCAGTTAAATTGTATTCTACTCTCGGGGGAGTTTCATTATAGGATTTTCTCTCCAATACCCCGATTCTTTGGAGTTCCTTAAGTCTGGCAGCCAAAGTTTTGCTGCTAAATCCCTTTAGTGTATGTCTGAACTTGATATATCTGACTGGATTTGTAGTGCAGCATAGAGGAATCAGAATTTCAAGAGTTCCTTTTTTTGTTATTAATTTCCTAAGTTTGGCTGTCTCTTTCATAAGGATATCTGCATCATAACCAGTGAAATCACAAGATAGTTTATCGTGCATGACGGGGAGCTTTGTTATTGCTGCATCTTTTCCAATTGTTTCCATACGTACACTTAGTTTACCTAATTTCTCTTGACAACTTAAATAGTTTCTCTTGTAAACATATTGACTATGCAAGGGCAAGAACAATACATTAAAGAAAAAGTCAAAGAAAGATATGGCAGGATAGCATTAACAGGAAACCCTGATTGCTGTTGTTGTGCCCCCGAAGAAATATGCGGAGAAAATGCTTCACCTTTGCATATAATGACGACTATTCCTGATTTTGTTATTTTGAGCTATTCATACATCAGAAGTAGTGTTGTTGTTGTTGTTGTTATTGTCATTTTTGCTTGATCATCTAATTTACTTTTTTTACTAGGTCATCTACTGTTATTGGTTTTATAAGAAAAGATGTAGAACCAGACGACAGAAAGCTTGGTCTGTGTTCTTCTTTGTATCTTTCAGATGCAGTCAGGAAACAGACCTTGACTTTATCATCTATCTTCCTTATTTTATCATATAATTCATAACCATCTATTTTTGGCATTTTAATATCTAATAGGAGTAAATCATAGTAATCTGGGTTGAATGCAGACAATGCCAATTCAGCATCAGTGTAGGCATCAACTTCAAACCCAGCATCCTGTAAACCTATTGTAAATATTAAATTGTTGTCATGCTCATCATCAACAAGCAAAATACTTTTCTTTGCACTACGTTTATTCAATTTCTTTTGACACCTGCAGACCGTATGTTATTTGTCATAAGTGAGAACCAAGCGGAACAGTTGAGTATAGTATATTGTCTTGTCTTCAACAATATTTAAAATTTCGAGAATTTAATTCTCTAAATTATATTGACAAAAGTGGAGATATATAATAGCTTCCCCTGAAAATTACTCGAGTTGCAAGTTCAGCGTACATGTGACTTGTCTTTACAAAAGATTTGAGGAGTAAACCTAATTGATAAGTACAACCATTGACATTGTACTCAAATGACATGGTTTGACGCATATAATGAATTTATTAAAAACTATGAGAAGATAACTCAACTACAAAAAGACTATGTTATAAACCTGGAACGGATAAACCACCTGTATAATGAATCTATTAAGAGCATTGAGAGAGTAAATAGTCTTTACAATGAGTACATTAGAAATTATGAGAAAATGAACAGAGCATATGAACAGCAATTTGAAAATATGCAGAAAATGAATCAGAAATGGCTTGATCTATTTTCAAAATCATGGGATCAGCAGCAAACTGAAAAGGGTTAAAGAGACTGACATTTTTACACATAGCTTGATATTGATATCATTTACTATGAATTAGTATATTGAAAATGAATTCCGCCGTTTGTGACGATAACGATCACGACTCGTGCAGCGGCAAGTTCTATAAATATGATGACACATCCAGGAAGAAGATTATGCAATCGTGTTCGTGTTCATGCCATTACAGGAAAAAAAGAAGGTCTTAGATCAGTCTGAACTTTGGATATAGAATAGCAGTCTATACGAATACAAATAGAATGTTATTTGTTTTGACTCGAGCACTATCAAAAAGTATACGTCATTAGGAAATTGATCCCCATTTAAATACACATAATGACGACATAGCATATGAGAAAAAAGTTTTCATCAGGATTTGGCACTAAATGTGTATGCATATGCCATAACAGAGCATCTACTAACGGTTATTGTGGTTATTGCTCTAGACCACATGTAAGAGGTTAGAAGAAGAAGACAGAAGCATTTGATCATCCTCGAGTCATAAAACCTGAATCATAGGTACTACATTGACAGTAACTATAGTTGATAGATAATTTATGATATGGTAATTACACGGTTTCATCAATATGGTAATCCAGATATGACACTTGGTGAATGATTGTCAAACTGGTGATTGCGACTATTTAGCACATTAGCAGGCTGTTCTTGTTGATCATTAGACTGGTTATGCTTTTCTTGCCACCGTTGAGAAGTCTCATTAGCTAATCGTAAACCGTCTGTTATCATACTTTTCATTGCATCTTGATTTCCACGTGGCTGAACTGGAGAGGATAGAATAGAATCAGCATTAGCCATGTAGAGTGTAGTAAAGAATACTATCACAAGTATAGCAGCAAAAGCTGAGATTGATATCTTCATTTGCATATATGCTAGCTAGGTTTTCGTTTTATTTTGGTTGGCAAAGATTTCTAGTAATAAAATGGTAGATGAAAAAGCATAGCACATAGTTATAAAAAGAAAAATGTTGCAACAACAATTTGAAACAATGCGCTAATGTTCTGCATATCCTATAATTCTCATCTATCTATTACAGGGATGTTTTATAGCTGGTTACTAGGGACACTAGGCACAAAAATTTAGCTCTAGATGTTAAATGTTAAACAACAATAACAATCCTATTGCTAGTTCCATCATTCTTAGTTAAGATGATAAATGGATCCATTCAAAACACGCGATAGAAACAGTCCATTATTTCAGTTAGTTTGAGATGACCGTCTGCTGCTGCACTAGACTCACAGTTTGATAAATCATTCATATGCTTTTCAGCGATGGTGTTATTGTCAGCTGTAGTCCAGTCAGAATCCTCGATATTGTGGGACTCGTCATTACGTGATACTGCTGGCGGAGGGTCATCATCATCACTTGAGTCATCACTAGACATTAGAGAGCTAGATCTATGTTTATCTAACACCGCTGGCGGAGGGCCATCATCATCATCACCATTCTCACTTTGTCCGCCTGTAGTTATGGGAAATGAAAGATAAGATTGGCTTGTTGATTTTCGCGTCCCAGCAATTGCAGAGTTTACAATACCAACTGCAGCTACGACTGACAAAGCTATAGCAATGGCAAAGAGAGCCACCATCTTTGTTCCATTAGTTAACATAATATTGTCATCAATGGCAACTCTACGTTTTTAACAAATATCGAGATAAACACTATATGCATGATGTATACTTATGCTAATTGTTAATGATTCAATGATTACTAATAATCAAATTAGCTTTTCGTTATAAAGAAAAAATAATCAAAATTTTTCTAGATCAGATCCAGCCTACACAGATGTTAATCATAATCATTACATGCAAGACGGTAACACTCTCTTTGCTCGGCTAAGGTAGGTGCTTGATCACACTTACTCTTCGAATTTTTTCCTTGAATATGACTATCACCCTCTTCTTTGTCCTCACTCAAATCATCAGTATTCACGCTAGTAGATGATCTCATCGAGTACGTTGAGAAATTTTCATCATCCTCTTTGTATACTTTTTTCTTGGCGGCAAATGCAAAGCCTACAGAACTATTTGGAAGCAAAAGGGATGAGGTTATGGCAATGGTAAATAGAGCCACAGTAGCTCTTTTACTAAGCATCACTATGTACGACAACTCCACATTCTTAAGAAGTATGAAATAAATAATCTCTATAAAATACTGCACATATCTATAAGGCACATTTCTATTAATTAGTAACAATTCAATAAGTAATAATAATTGTACTAGTTTA
>JBKPMB010000052.1:0-5747 GCA_046731995.1 Thermoproteota archaeon
CCTTAATTTCATGGCATAGAGCTGAGTTTGCTCATTTATACTTACGTTGTAATCGTGATTATTTACTTTAATTTTTTCTTTTATCATTCAAGTCTTTAGCAAAGATACTGTTTAAAAAACTTGCCTGGGAAACTGTTAGCTTTCGTTAGTTTGGATTCGGGCTGCCACATTTTTAACTTATTTTTTGTATATTATTTATATCCACTATCCACGATCCCTTTAGGTTGCAAAACCTGTTGACATATAAGGATCGAATATCCAACAATACTTTGTTATAATAGAGGAAATGATGTCGCAGAATGTGTGCTAGCTCCACGCCACCAAGCTGCACAAAATTAAAAGGTCTCCTTTACAAAAGCGTTCAGAAGAATCACGCCGACGCACTTCTCCTTTCAGGAGGGCTTGACAGTAGTATTCTGGCTTGCCTAGCAAAGCCAAAAGTCTCTTTTACGATTAGCCTCGGAGACAATGCGCCTGACCTAGAATATGCCAACGCAGTAGCTGCCAAGTACAGTCGGGAGCACATTGTAGTTAAACTAACTAACGAAAAACTACTGGAAATCATCGAAGAACTAGTTAAGATTATGAAGACGTTCAGCCCATTAGAAATTAGAAACTCAAGTGTGGTTTTGGCAGGGATCAACGCTGCGAGGAAGAAAGGATGCAAACATATTATGACTGGTGATGGAGGCGACGAGTTATTCGCAGGATACAATTATCTTAGTCGCTATTATGATGACATAAAGATGCTTGATAAAGAGATCCATAAACTTTGGGACTCCATGCATTTTAGCTCCTTATATTTAGGTCAAATCGCTGGCATTGATGTCAGAACACCATTTCTAGAAAAGGATTTTGTTAGATATGCAAAATCTGTTGAAACAGTTGACAAAATAGGAAATTACCGTGGTTTTAAATGGGGTAAATTTATTTTAAGAAAATGTTATGAATCGGAACTTGGTGAAGAAATTGTTTGGAGACCAAAATTGGCTCAGGAGGAAGGGGCAGGCACCACCAACATAAGGTCTTTTATTTCTAAAAAATTGGACAATGAGTCTTTTATTTTAGGACAAAAAAATGCGTTATCTGAGTCAACAAAACTCAGAGATAAGGAACATCTTTACTATTATTTATTGTATAGAAAGTATTTTGCCGCTCCTAACGATGAGACTTGTGATAACCACCTTCGCTGCACAGAATGCAAAGGATGTTTTACAGCCAGCGGTCAATACTGCCGCATTTGTGGTTCATTTCCAGTCAAGCCTGAACTACCGCCGTCATAACAATGTCAGATATTTGACTAATGGAGCAAAAACTATGCATTAGCAGCCGAAATCAATTGCTTTGAAAATCAGTTGTTTATGTTGGCTGGTTATGTAACGGTGGTCGTTGTCACTCTTGTTACGCTAGGATACAGGAGAGTTGTTTTTTATGTTTGTATGCTGAACCAAAGATACAGCATGGAAAACATGCTCACAACTTTATTCAAAAGCCCAAATCGAAGCCAAGAAGATCAAAAGCAGAACCTTCCCCCTACTGAGGACAAAGTCATCATCATTCTATCCTATCTAATTTCTGCGACTTTTTTTTAATTTCCTTTTTTATCCTGGATATTGTCGGATAACTGTAACCCCTTTCCCTGTACGATCGTATCATAGATTTCCAATTATCTAGCCTCCATTTGGCCTGTTTGGGACTTAGTAGGAAAGTCTCCTTTTTTATAATGCTCTTTCTGCCAGGTGACAAGAATCCGCCTGCTATGGCTGTATTGCGCTTGTATGCAAAACGTAAGCCAAACAGGATCATATCGGTAGTGAGAAAATCTATGTATTTTCGGATCTCCGCGTATTGTCGATCTGTTAATTTCAAGGTAAACGTAGCCTGTTTCATACGTTAAATATCAAATTATCGATGCCTTTAAAAGATTTCTTTCTAAACTCGAGTTTAGAAAGTTCGTTTCAACTTGTTAAGTTCAATGGTCATACAAATATTCATTGAACTATCGAACTGAAGTGCATATCCAATTCCTAGCGATCCAGATTCGATGGGGCAAAAATTTTGTCGCTTAAAGATCTATCAAAAAACCTCCACAAAAATCAAATAAATTATATTGTCAGTAGTACATATATGCCAAGCCTACAAACTGCGTAGGTTTCGATCACTCATATGAGCTTGAGTTTTCTTCCCGTTGATTCGATTGAATCTATAGCTGTTTTTAATTGATGCGTGTTATGTGATGCTGTAAGAGAAACCCTTAGACGAGCTGAACCTTTTTCAACAGTTGGATATCTTACAGCCTGTAAAAAGACGCCGTCATCGAGCAACTTGTTAGAAAATTCCACTGCGACCTTTTCCGGTCCTATAATGATTGGAATTATTTGACTGTCGGGCCTTCTCGACGTAAGACCGATTCTTTTTAATTCGTTAGCAAAGAATCTGATGTTATTGAATAATTTTTTTTGTAGATTTCCTTTGTATGCTAGAGTGATTGATGCCAACGCCGAGATGCACAAGTGCTGCGGAAGGGCAGAAGTATAAATGAATTGGCGAGATTTATTGATCAAAATTTCTCTGAGTAAGTTAGTCGTAGCGACATATCCGCCAAAACATCCTAAGGCTTTGCTTAAGCTACTAGTATGAATATCAATATCAGAGCTCACTCCTAGATATGCAGGAATACCAGAGAAAAAATTAGACGATGTGGTATCGAAAATAAAATCTCCATGAGCATCATCTACAATCATTAATGCGCCACTAAGCTTAGCAACCTTACAGATATTATCTAAGTTTGCAATGTCTCCATCCATACTAAAAATACCTTCAACTATTACGAGCTTTTTCTTGTATTGCTGGTATTTTTCAAGCAGTTCCTTTAGGTGAATGGGATCGTCATGGCGGAAAACCTTCACTGTAGCGCCGCTGAGCCTACAACCATCTATTATGCTAGCATGATTGAGCTGGTCGCTAAAAATTACCGTCTCTTTATCTGCGACGGCCGTGATTACGCCGACGTTTGCCATGTACCCAGTAGGGTATATTAATGAAGCTTCTGTGCATCGATGCTGCGCAAGTTTCTCCTCAAGCATCACCATTTCTTCAAAATTCCCAGCGATTAATCTAGAACTACACTGAGATACGTGGTTGAGAGACGATCTAGTTTGGCTCAGTATTACAGCGTTTTGCGACAGGCCAAGATAATCATTTGAACACAAATGTACACTAATGATCTTTCCGTCAACAGTTTGAGTCCCTGTCTGATAATTAGTTGAAACGATCCTTAGCCTTCTATACAGATTGCTGCATTTTAATTTTTCAAGCTCTACATCAAAAAACTCATTACTACTTTTTTTATTGCGCTGTTTTGCTTGTCTGAAGCCCAATTTCCTTTATCATCGCGATGTCCATCGACGATTTATTTCCTCCCGTTGTCAGATAGCCACCTGTGATTATTCCATTTGCTCCAGCTTTGAGAGCTAGTCTTTCTTTATCCTTCAAGTGAATCTCTCTTCCACCGGCTATCTTCAAAATTGTCTTTGGCATGATAAACCTCCAAACTGCAATAGTTTTTATTGCATCCATCGGATCGAGAGGATTTAGAGTTTCGAGAGGAGTGCCTTTTCTAGCGATAAGGATATTTATAGGAACTTCATCTGGTTTAAGTGATTTAAGAGAAAATGCCAACTCCAATCTTTGTATAAGATTCTCCCCCATACCGATTATACCGCCACAACATAATTCAAGGCCCTCTTCTTTGACAACTTTTGCTGTGTTTACTCGGTCATAAAAATCATGTGTTTTGCATATTTGTGAAAAATAGCTCTCGGATGTTTCCAGATTATGATTATAACGTTTAACGCCTAGTGACTTTAATCTTCTTGCCTTTTCACGTGTCATGAATCCCAGCGAAACATTCACGTCTATCTTCACCTTTTTTTTAATTTCAATAATTGTTTTGCAGATCTGCTCAAATTCGTTGTCTGGAGGTGAGCGATAAGCACAAACGAGACAGAAACTATTTGCGCCAGATTCCTTGGCCTTCTGGGCCTGTTCTAGCATGGTCTCCTGCGGTAGAAGAGGGTACTTGTTAATATCAGCACTGTACCATGACGACTGAGCACAAAAAGAACAATCCTCTGGACACGCACCGGATTTTGCATTAATGAGAGTTTCAACATCTACTACATCACCATTAAAATTCCGCGTAATCGTGTTTGAGCAATTAGCTAAAGTACACACATCATCTAAGCAAAAGAGCTTTTCCGCGTCCTCAAAGCTGATATCCTTACCCATTAAAACTTTATGCATCGCGTCATGAATGAAATCGCTGTAGTCGTGACTATCACAATTAGGATCCATTTTGAATAAGCTAACATTTATCTCGTGTATAATTAAGCTTTGGTCTTAACCAAATAATACACGTTTGATGATCCTCTGATTTACGTTGATTGCGATTTTTGCCTCATAGACGTCATAATTTCAAAGCGGCCGATGAAATGGTTTGAACCAATTAGTAGCCTTTGCAATACTGTTCAACGTTCTTTCGATGATTTTCCAGAGCTTCGTCAAGACTCGACAAATCCCTGTAGCATCAAATTCTTTACTTAATCCTGCAATTACATTTCCAACAAACTCTGAAGGACAGTAAGGCTTACAACTATTGTTCAATTGCAGCAAGCTTAGCTTCATCTTGATGATAGCAGTTAGGAGAAATGTGATGAATAAATTTTTTCTCCAGCGGTGGTTCCATAGACCTATATATTAAATCTATTTCCATAGTTCAATCCTCTTATACCAACGTCGTGAAGCTTCGTATCATTCAAAATGTTTATGCATAGTAATAATAATCCTTACACGTTTCGAATTGAAATTTCTAAATTCGAGTTTAGAAAGATTTTTTGTACGGCGTGCTCGGATATCCCGAAACAAGCCGATTATAAAAACAGCCTTTTGTTTTAGCAATGGTTTGCTTGTAACCCCTGAATCTTGGGAATAAACATGTTCATTGTTACCTGCAGAGTTGAAACATCATTGATAACAAGTCTCGGTTTTAACTACTCCTAGTCTATGTCACATAAGAAAGAAGAACGGGCTATTCTCAACTAGGTTCAGAATGAGAAAACTAGTTATCGTCCGCAATTCAAGAAGATGATATCAAAGGCTCCTGTCCCACCTGTAATCGCCTTGTCTTACCCATACCACGCCAACAAATGTTTCTAAACTCGAGTTTAGAAAGAAAATATAGATAGGCCCGCTCATATCATCTATTAACAATTGGCAAAAAAAGCTACATACCCCCTGCAATCTATGATATAAAAAGCCAAATCATCAATAGATGAATCGAAGGAATAAAATCACCTTAAAAAGCTAGTTTTTTACTTGGATTTATTCGAACATTTTTAACAATAGGTCCATCACTCCGTCAAAGACTTGATAGGTGATTTCAAGTTTTTTCATTAATCCTCTTTTAGCCATAGAAAACGATCTTCGTCATCGTCAGCATTTTCTGCTACCGTCCAAAAAACGACCCATTTTTAAACTGTCTGAAAAATAGTACAATTTTTTTACCTTTGTTTCTAACATGTTTGTGATAGTAGTGTATAAAAATGACAGGGACATTTTTTGAACATCTCGTCAATTGTCTTTGACAAAACAATAGATAAATTTCATTTATTTACCAAAAATGTGAAGTATGCTTTTGCCTATCTAAGGGTGAGTACAGAAGAACAAACGATCCTTAACCAAAAGCT
>JBKPMB010000053.1:0-9224 GCA_046731995.1 Thermoproteota archaeon
GCAATTATAGCCATTCAATATAGGTATAGTGTAATTGGGAATCCAACAAACTTTTTGCTGTCGCTGTTGCTTGGAATGGTAATACTGACGGCTGCAATTTTTCTTGATTTTTTTGTTCTTCGAGGATCTCCCTTAAATAAAATTTCTAAAGTTCTGCACGTCTCCGCATTTGCTAATGTTCTTTGGTTAGTTACTGTTTCAGCCGGAGCAGCTTCTGACATATTATTTTCTAAGAATGGCGGATCAACAAACTACCTTATTGAAGGTATGTCATTAGCCATTGGTCTGCGTATTGGTATATATACGTCGGTCTTCGGGGCAAAGCTCCGTCGAGCCATAGCTGCTTCAGTCATACAACCAACAATTTTTTTATTTTTTCTTGATGGCACTATAATACATCCAGTTGGAGTTGCATTTGGCCTGTCCCTCATAGCAATCGTAGTAGTGTGGTCGATAATGGCAGACCGATCTGCAAGGCCTAGAATCGAAAGCACATTTAGACTCCTACAAGCATTCCTGGCAGCATGGACTGAAAATAAGACAGACCAAATGGAGAGGATTGCTGAGGTAAAAGCACACGACGAAGAGGTTTACACATATACAATTAGATTTAATTCTCATAATTCCAAACAAATCTCAATTGTTCTCCCCCAAGTTCATCCTGGACCATTCAACCCGATTGGAGGCAGTAATTTACCTTATGTACTGTATGCATTCTTTTGCAAAACTGCGCTAGTTTTGCATAGTGTAACTGACCATTCGTTTAACATACCCTCTAAAAAAGAGCTTACAAAATATATTTCGACATTATCAGAACATACAACACTAGAAGCGGGTAATACTTGTACTATACCTATTAGAGTTAAAGTCGGAGAAAGTAGCGTAACAGGAATTGCTTTTGGTAGGGTAGTTATTGCTATCCTTTCAATGGCTCCTAAGGGCATGGAAGATGTGCCTGAAGTTGTAGGCACAGAAATACAGAGGTATGCTTTGCAATTAGGATTCAAACAGGTCCTTGTTGTAGACAGCCATAATGCAATGGGTGATATTCTGGGAGATTATGGGAGTGATAATTTGGTGTCTGCTGCAAAGCAATGTTTACAAAAACTGACACAAGCAGAGCAATACAAGTTCAGGATCGGTTTTGCTAATTCCAACGACTGTTACCCTAGCCTATCAATGGCGGCTGACCTAGGACAGGGTGGACTTGCGGTATTATCCATTGAAGTCGAACAGACAAGGTATGCTCTAGGCTGGGCTGATTCAAACAACATGCAGAATGGTCTTCGCGAATACATTATCAGCACGTTAGACAGCAAAGGAATAAAAATGCTAGAAATCTGTACATCTGACACACATTCCACTTCTGGCAAAAGAACACGTCAAGGCTACTATCCATTAGGGGAAATGAGTAATCACAGTAACATAGTAGAGATGTTGTTTGATATGTCAAGTAAATCGATAGAAACATCCCGCTCATCTAATTTTGAGCTTCTGTTAAGCAAATCAAAGATAAGAGTCATGGGAAAAGATCAATTTGATGAGTATTCTGCTGCTCTTGATAAATCAATGAATATTACCAAAGTTTTTCTCATCGTCACCATTACAATCTTTTTATCTATGCTAGTAGTAAGCTGAATGAGCATTCATTCTTGAAGATGTTCGTTGGGTGATATTGGATGGGGAGAGATTTGAACTCTCGACCACCTGTGTGTGAGACAGGTATCCTAACCAGACTAGACTACCCATCCTAGCTTCAGCAGCAAGACATTAAGCTCCTAGAAGTATTTACGCTTTAAGACAATGTGTTGATCTTTATATAGATGATGCATTACCAATAGGACACCACTGTTTGCTACTTTAAATAAGTTTACAATTCCAAATGAGACCTCTGAATGAACATAGCCTTGAAACTGATTAGGCTCTAAAATCGAATACATAGCTTGGGCAGGTGCGATGCACGATGAGCTAAGCACCAATTATTTACATTTAAAAATGTGATTGAGATCATTCTTCATATGAAATAATAACCTATTCAGCTAGGCCGCAATAGACCCGGTACCCTACACATCTGCGTACATAGAAAATTCGTGTGGATGAGGTCTCACCGCAACCTCATTATGCTCCTTTGACTCATACTCGATTATCATGTCTATAGTACTATCTCCTAATATCTCCTTCAGGAATGATCTGTCGCTGCTTAACTCTTCATATGCCTCCCTCAGACTTGCCGGTAATTGTTTGATTCCAAGTTCTCTCCTTCGTGCAGCGCTCATCTTGAAAATATCTTCGTCGACAGGATCTATTATCGGAGTTTTCTTTTTGATGCCGTCCAAACCTGCTGCAATAATAGCAGAGAACGCAAGATATGGATTACATGAAGGATCAGGAGCCCTGAACTCAATCCTCTTCATCTCAGCAAACTGTTGTCCCCGAAAATGGTGCGGGATCCTTATTATCGCAGACCTGTTACCTGTGCTCCATGCTACATAGACAGGTGCTTCGTATCCCGGCACGAGTCTCCTGTATGAGTTTGTTGTGGGAGCCACTATAGCTGCTAGTGCATACGCATGGTCTATAATTCCTCCACCGAAATAGCGAGCAACTTGTGACATTTCAGCATATTTGTCACTAGAATCAAAGAATAAGTTTTTGTTATCTTTCCATAGGCTTACATTAACATGCATACCAGAGCCATTATCAAGTGCAATTGGTTTTGGCATCATTGTAGCGACCATATTATGTTTTTTTGCTATGTTCTTGACTATGTATTTGTAGCTCTGTACTGAATCAGCCGCGTTAACAAGCGTATCGAATCTGATATCGATTTCACATTGACCGGCGGTAGCAACCTCATGATGATGAGTATCGCATACAATTCCAAAGTTGTTACTTAGGACATCTACGCACTCATTACGATAATCCATAAGCGTATCACCAGGCGCACTTGGGAGATATCCTTCCTTTAACCTTAATGCATACCCACCACCCTCGGTAGACCATGGGGCTTCCCGAGACGTTATTTTGTAGCTCTGGCTATGATACGGAGTCATAGTATTAACTTCGAGTTTGTCAAAAACGAAAAATTCAACCTCTGGTCCCCAGTACGAAGCGTCATAACCCTGCTCATAAACGTATTGAGACGCTCTTCTAGCGATTCCTCTTGGATCTCTAGGAAAAGAGTCTCTTGTAGAGCCGCCAGTCAACACATCACATATTAATCTCGCTGTAGGATCCTTTTCAATCCAAGGCACAACAGAGTACGTAGAAGGATCTGGTTTAATTATCAAATCAGATTCATGAATTTCAGTAAAACCACGTATTGACGAACCATCCAACTTGGGCAAACCTATGCTAAAGTCTTGTATATTAAACATGTTGGCTGCCATGGTTGTATGATGGAACCTCCCAGTTAAGTCGGTAAATTGCAAATCAATAAACTTTATCTGATCATTCTTCAACTTTCGCATAGCTTCATCTGACGTAAATGCTAAAGGTTCAATTTTACCATCAATTACTCTATAAGGCAACTAAGAGATCTGTTTGATCGAATACTATAATTTAAGCTTATCAATTCTTGTAAGTCAAAGGAAACAGTGACCAAGAGGGTGGGAACATAGGTTGGTTACGCCAATTAGAAACGAGGATACAGAAAAAAATGAAGAAGCCAAAGTCAACGTCAATATTACTGACAAGTCAGTAACAATAAGAGAAGTGTATAACCTATTGTTAAAAGAAGTCCAAATGCCTACCCTGCAATCCATACCTCTTGATATTTATAAAACGATCGCTGCTACTTTAGAAAACCTAAAAGAACAAGAGTACGATGGGTTGAATGCACATATTCGAGATAGGATAGTTAACATGATGTCTATATGTGTCAATATTCTACTTAATATTCGTCATCTCAAACTTTTAGAACAGCATATTGGAAGGGAAGTTCAAAGTGACAGAAGCTCGGAGTCAGGATACGCAATATTGCCAGCTGCGGATTATTCAAAGCTCACTGATGAGGAGAAGTATATTTTAGATGCTGAAAGGGAATTTAGTATCAGAAAAAAGGCCGTGCTAGCAGCTACTCTACAAGGCAGACCGAAGGTCCTTGAATCAATTTCATCAAGAATTCTTTTGAAACGGACGGTCGTAAGATTCGTCAGCCCAATGGAACAGTTTATAGGCGTGAATATGACAAGGTACGGTCCATACCAAGAGGAAGACGTTGCAATGTTACCATTTGAAAATGCGCGATCCTTGATAGAGAACGGAATAGCAGTACAATTAGATGTTAACTTTGGGTCGTGATATATCAGATAAAGAGAATTGACATTATAAAAACACTCTTTAATGCTTGATAAGCAAATATAAAAAGAATCCATTGACCCACAACGGCATAGACATTGATGAGTACATTCTCTTAACTTTGTATCCAACAATTATAATCTTTGGACTCGGCTTCTCAGGAAAGAAAAAAAAGTTGCGTCAATCTACTACATATTTATTCCAAGCAGCAACATGCGTTATATTTTCAATAGCCTATTTTTTCGTAGTCCCAAACGGTGGGGCAACAGGGCTAGCAATAGTACTGGCCTTGTTTGGCATATTGTTGTTGCTTGTGGCCAGAAAATACATCGTGCATCCAGAAGGTGGACAAGAGAGTCAGACTGCTGCACACTCGAAGGTTTAAGCTGCAATCACCTGAGGTAGCGGAGACTTTAATATCGTATTGAGCTAGCAAATAAGAACTTTATCCCGGTAATGTACTTTGGCCTAATGAATTAATTTTATCCATGTGTTGGTTTGCTTATCAGTCGAAAAACTATAGCCCAAAGTTCAAATTTTGTCATTGTTTTAGAGCATGATCCCCTGCATCCTGGTTAATATAGGAGGTCCAGGGTTTTAGCACAAAGGGATCAAGTTTTACCAACTTGATGGTTCCAGCCTTTAGTAATTGTGTTACATCCTCGGTATAATCGTCTAGTACAACTATTCGTTTTATCCCTACGCTAAGAGACATTTTGCTGCATTCAATGCAAGGGGAAAACGTGGAGTATAGTGTAGCGTCTCTTGTGCTTCCAGCGTTGCCAAATAGTGCACATTGCATTATAGCGTTTGCTTCAGCGTGCATACAAAGGCACCTATCAAGCGCTTCGCCGGACTTTATTTCTCCTCTACTTCTAGCTGTACATCGAGCACATCCACCATCAAAGCAGTTTTTGATACCTGAAGGAGTACCATTATATCCCGTGGCTATTTGTCTATTATCTTTAACTATTACGGCACCGACATGCCTCGTGATACAGTTTGAACGAAGCTTAGCCACTTCTGCCTGAAGCATAAAATATACATCCCAATCTGGTCTTTGCATTCCAATATTAGCCATATATCCATTATTATTAAATTCATTAATCAATAGCCCTCCTCTGCTATTACTTTTCTCTCTTTTATATATAAGAACAGAATTTCATCGGCATATGCAATATATCGATTATAGCGAGAATAGCGAGAATCAAATAACATCACATAGTGCTAAGAATTTTAAACTTGAAAAGCTAATAAATATCGTATCTGCATACACTTGTGGTTAGTTTGTCACAACAGTATGCGCATCCTGATGTACTCGTAGATACGAAGTGGGTAGAAGATCACATTCATGACACAAATGTCCTGATAGCCGAAGTAGATTATGACCCAAAATCTAACTACATGATGGGTCATGTACCCGGCGCCGTACTATTTGACTGGAAACAGGACATTAACGATCCCATAAGTAGGAACATCTTATCTAAAGAAGCTTGCGAAAAGTTACTACGAAAGACGGGTGTTAATAATGGTACCATACTTGTGCTCTACGGTGACTTTAACAATTGGTTTGCTGCTTTTGCATTTTGGGTTTTTAAGTATTATGGGTTTAAAGAGGTGAGAGTCATGAATGGAGGCAGAAAGAAATGGTTACTGGAAGATAGACCATTGACAAAAGATGTTCCATCTTATCCCGCAGGGGATTTCACTGCCTCAAAACCGGACAGAAACATCCGTGTGTTTCTCAATGATGTCAAAGAAGCCTTGCATAAAGCAGATAAAGCACTCGTCGATGTTAGAAGCGCAAAGGAATTCACAGGTGAGATCTTGGCCCCACCGGAGTATCCTACAGAGCATGCTCAAAGAGGAGGACATATACCAGGAGCCGCCAACATTCCTTGGAGTCAGGCAGTAAATGATGAAGATGGGACCTTTAAATCTGGAGAGGAGTTGAAAAAACTTTATGAAGCAAAAGGCATAACTCCAGATAAAGAGATAATAGCCTACTGTAGAATAGGTGAAAGATCTTCACATACATGGTTTGTTCTAAAATATTTACTCGGATATCCTAATGTTAAGAACTATGATGGGTCATGGACTGAATGGGGAAATATGATCGCTAATGAAATAGAAAGATGATGATCTTATAAAATACACCTATACTATAGCATTGAAATAATATTCTCACTCGTATGGTTATTTTACTTTTCTTATTATAAAATGGAAAAGATTTCCCTCCTTTCTGAGCTCTACTACAGACTGTCCAGTCTGCTCTGACCACCTTATAATTTCCAGATCCGCTGTACCATCATCCGATACAAGATGTACCACGTGACCGGTTTCAAGTTTTGCTAATAATTCGTCAAGCTTAGTAAGAGTGGCAGCACATTCAACTCCTATTTCAAACATTTCGTAATCGGGGAATGCTGCAAAGCATCGTACATGCAGCTGCTGAATAATTGGCTTTATCTTCGCATGACAATTCTCAATAGTCTCCAACGCTTTGATTTCACCGAACATGTTGTTAGGCCTGATCTTTGCAAACCACCCCTCTGTATATGGATAATCATTTACAATTTTTGGATTATTAACTATAGAATAATTGGTTTCTACTATTGTACCACTTATCGGACTTCGCACTACTCCAAAGTACTTGTTGCTTTCAAGTGTTCCAATGCTTTTTCCTCTTTTTATCTCAGTTCCCTGGTTTTTTATTTTTATAGTACATATTTTTCCAGCAATGAATGTGAGAATACTAGTGATACCGACAGTTATAGAGTCTTTCCCATTGTCATTATTATTTGCCCAAACAAAATTGTCCACGTCATAAAGAAGTTGGTCAGGGAATATGCAATGGTCTATTTCCATATTATCGCTCTGTTAACGCTTCCCTATACATATATAATCCTATATATCCAAAGGCCATCCATTATTTTTTTTATTCCACCATTTTCATTACATCATCATGGTCCAGTTAGTGATCTTGTCATATGCTTTCTCCTTTTACATCTAAATGCGTATTCGACAAATTATATAAGTATGGTCGATCTACCAGTGTTGAAATTGCCTATCTTTCTTGATGTGCATAAAGTACCATTTAGCGAAGACCATTTAAAAGAACTTTCCGAATCGCCGGTTGACGAATTTGGCGTATCACATGTAAATTTATTTTATAACAAGGAAGCTGACGTATGCTTTTGTCTCCTTAGCGCACCTGACAAAGTAGCAGTTGAGAACCATCATGACAAGGCTGGAGTAACATGTGAATGGATTACAGAGGTAGCAATGGCTAAAAAAACATTCTTATAATACAACAAGTCAAAACAAATCAAGTTAATTTATTTACCCATTTATTTATCTGAGCAATTCGCCTGTTAGGGATCCGAGCTGGAATAAGGCAGCTTTAAATAGTTTATCAATGAGCATAAGTTAAGGTGCTTAATGATACTATAGGCCCTCATGGCGTGAAGGTGATAGATGATAAGCATGACATATCCAAGTTGCCATTGCAAGTCATCTCAGATACAGATCAAAGAATTGATTTCTGTCTCGATTCGGTAGGATTGTCTATTCTCACACGTGATGAGTCATTTTGGAATTCATTAAGATGCCTAAAAATTAAGGGCGTAAGATCCAGATTCGTTACAGAAATTATTGAAAATAATATATGTTTTTGTACCTTGATGATGAAGCATGGAGAAGTTTTTCATGACGATAATCTTAAAGGTACGTATATCATCTCTGATGGAATAAAGTATCTATGTTATATAATGGATGACAATGGAAAAGGGCAAATAGTAACCCAGCTCTTCTATACTAAATCAAAATCATTTGTCGAGGCGCAGCAATACCTGTTTGATAACTTGTGTAACAAGGCAATTCCAGCCAGAGAGAAAATTAGGCAAATTCGAAAAGGAATCAAAGGAGAATTTATAGACAACATTCACGACCCTTCAGAGATACAAAGAACCGCCGCCGATCTTTTGACATCTGCATCATATGAGATACTACTATTGTTTTCTACAACGAATTCATTTTACAGGGCAGAATATAGCGGAATGCTAAACTTATTGTGGAAAGCAGCGGAACGGGGCGTAGTAGTAAAAATATTAATGCAGATAGATGAGGATGAGACAGAGGAAGAGGCGATACAAAAGAACATTAGGCAAAAAAAACTTCCCGTAAATGTCCAATATATCAAAAAGTTGCTACAAACCAAAATTACAACATTGGTGATAGATCAGTCAGTTTCGTTGGCAATTGAGGTAAATGATGATACAAAGAAAACATTTCAAGAAGCAATAGGAATTGCGATATATTCAAATAACGAATCTACAGTTTCATCTTGTCTTTCTATATTCGAAACACTTTGGATACAGTCTGAATTTGACAAACAGAAAAAGGTAAAGCAGGCCTATTTTAAGATGTTCAAGGGTTTTAACCTCAAGGATGAAATATACACTCGTCGTTGGTCAATAGCAGGCACAGACAATAACTATAGAAGAACATGAATCGGCTAATGTTATGATACTAACAGTCATGATACATATGCCGATTGCAGATTGTCAATGGTAATGATCTGAAGACATTAGTAAAATGTTATTAGCAGATTTTGTCCTAATGTTAGTAGGTATTAGCGTGTGCTTAGAAATAATGAGATGGTAACGAGCCAAGAGCTGGTATCTGCTGTTTACAAAAAAACTGCAGAGAAGATATTAGAATTCAGGAAAATTATTAAAAGGCCACTTACGCTGAGTGAAAAGATAATAGCAGGGCATCTTGTCGGGACAAGTAAAAAAGATAATGTACCTGAACCTGGCAAGGGTTATGTTCTACTGCAACCTGACAGAGTCGCATTACAAGATGTTACTGGTCAGATGACTATTCTTCAATTCATGCAAGCAGGCCTAAAACGGACAATTCTT
>JBKPMB010000054.1:0-7631 GCA_046731995.1 Thermoproteota archaeon
AAATGCATCAAATTACGAATAAAAAACAACTGGTCGGATGAGTTTTTGGGTTAGTTAGAAGTTGGTGAAGGTTTAGAGATCTTCTCGAATTGACGTGGTGACATTACTACTCGTTCTAAAACACGGAACAAAGAATAAACTTCCATCGTTGTTGAGTCTAAATAATACGAAAATATGGTTAATGACTTTAATTTTGTAACAAATATTTTCTAGATGAATGCATATTTATTTATATACATCATATATTTAGTTTACCTTTGCCACTCTCTCCCTCTGTTGATGGTACTATAATCCTTTTTGCTATCCTAACTTGTAGTAGGCTAGTTCTCCAATGGTTTGTAGAAATATCTGCAAAAAAATTGATGCGGGCAGAGCAAGTTATGTCTCTGGTACCAAATATTGTACTATGTGTGAAATTTATCTATACCAGCAAGGAACTTTTTGTTTGTGTTGTAGAAGAAAGTTAAGGACAAGGCCAGCTAATAAAAAAGGCAGAGAAAGGCTTAGGATGAAGCAAGAAAAGAATCCTTTTGTGTAACTATCTCCTTGATTGCATATTATAACAATAGTTAACTTTTGCCATGAATACTATAGAAGTCGATTCGAAAAGAGCTATTAATTGTAAAGCAGCAAAAAGAGAAGGTCATACCGATCTGATCATTCGTAACTACAAGCTGTAACGGAAAATTGGTTCCATATGACTAGTTTCATGGCAATAAACTTTTTCCAGCATTGACCTACTATATCGTTCTTCAACTGATGATACGTTGTTCTTAAAGTCAGAAAAAGAAATCTTTTTACTATAGATACAATTACTGTGGGAGAGCAATTGCACATATGCCAATAATACAAAGAAATCAGAAAAAGAATGGATTTGCAACAGCTACCATGCGTTATTTATCTATACTGATTTTATCTGCAATCATGGTCCTAACTCCTTCTTTTCAGTCCCAAACTAATAATGATAGTAAATATTCTTCTGGTAATGGTGCTAATGATAACAATGCCAATAATAGCCTACCAATAGCCGTTTTTTCAGCAGACTTCAAACCCTATGGTCTAACATATGGTGAATGGACTGTCAAATGGTGGCAATGGGCATATTCTATACCAAAAGATATCAACCCTGCATATGATGACACAGGCAAAAATTGTGCTCAAAAACAAAACGGTCCAGTATGGTTTTTAGCAGGTACATATGGACATGCTGTTAATCGGAAGTGCAATATTCCAGCTGGAAAAGCCATCTTATTTCCTATTTTGAATTCGGAATGTTCTTTTGCTGAATTTCCAAAGCTTAAGACTCTGTCTGAACTGCGTACATGTGCCAAGACTATCCAGGACCAAGTTAGCAGCCTCAAAGCAAGTGTCGATGGAATACCAATCCCAAGATTACAAGAGTATCATATCCAGTCGCCGCCTTTCAATTTTACTTTACCTCGGAATAACATCCTTGAATTGCCAACTAATGTTACTACACAAGCAATACCAGATGGCAATTGGGTTTTCTTAAAACCACTTTCCCCTCGTAGTCATATAATAACATTTAGGGGAGGAGTACAACAAGAAAGAGCAAACATAGTAGCAGGAGGAAGCTCCAATAACGCTAGTAATAGTAATAATAATAATAATAATAATAATAATAATAGTCGCAGTAGTTCTTCCTTTGCATTTCCAACTGGATGGGACTTTGAAACAACTTATGACTTGACAGTAAACAACATCAATGCAACAATTTATCAGCCAATTCAACTAGGTAATCGCTTCTAGGGAGTAGTTCTAATGAAATCAGTCATGGAGGAGAAGCTGGCGCATGTCCTTAAGTAACAGAGTCTAATTCTACTTCATTTATTATAGGTCCATTTGTAAAAAATTCTAATAGTAGTGGCATTCTGATGAGCCCACTATAATTAATAGTGTTACAATGTTGATGAATTCCTATCCAATTCATTATTATATAATTAATACAAATTTTTTTACGCAATCCACCGTCTTCATAAAGCCTTATTTTAAGTTCAGCAAAAATTGCATGATAACAAACGAAAACAAATGATTACGACTTGATGATATGAGGTAGTAAAGAGGCTACACATGAAAATATGCTGGTAACATGGTGTACAAGCTGGTAACAGGTTATTTTTGTTTTAAATGCGGCTTTTATAATATGGTTTGAGATGACAGTAGAATTCTATTCAAATAGAATACCAAGTAGACAGGAAAGAGAAGAACGTGTTTTAGACCTACACTTTAACCAGAACAAAAACTATAGACAAATAGCACAAGAGATGAAAATGTCTCTTCGTGATATAGGAGAGATTGTAAACAGGGCAAAGGAAGAAAAAGAGCGACAGGAACACAAGCCATTATCTGTACAAGCTTATGAGCTATTTTCTAAAGGCAAGACACCGTTACAAGTATCAGTTATACTAAATATTGGAGCAACTGAGGTAACACACTACTATACACAGTATTTAAGCCTAGTTCAGCTTGATGATATTACTAATATATACCTAGAATTTAAAGGCGATGTTTCGTATTTTGTATCTCTGTAAAGCAGCAAAGGCTGCAAAAATTGTTATACCACAGGTAGTTAACCTTATTAAGATTGCGAATAATTATCTACTAACAGTTCAACGTAGGTATAACCAGCTACAAAATGAAAACAATATTTTGGAATGTATCATCACAGATAAATCTGTAGAGGTTCAGAATCTAAATGGTCAGATAAGAGATAAGCAAGAAAATCTAGAAGCTATTAAATCAGAATGTAAAGGGGAAGCAGCATTACTAGATGGTTTACGACAGCAAACAGCAAAAGTGGAGGCATTTGTATATAATTATAAAAACAATAATGAAGAACATGTAGAAGTCATAAAGAGTATTGAGAATAAAATATCTGGCTTGCTATCAAGCAAAAAGGCGTTTTTGAAGCTGGCCGTTTTTTCTCTGATTGAGTCAATGAGACGTGACCCAGAAAAATACTCACGTTTAGTCTATCATAACAATGATAACAAAAGTTCGATATCATCAACAAGCAGAGACAATAACAGCAATCTATTGGATGCTAGTAGACAAGTAATACTACCACCACCGCCTTATGACGGATATATCATAGAAGGTTACAAAGATATAATGTTAGAGGAAGCAGAAAAGCTTTACAATGTTCTAATAGACCATCTTGTTTGTGAAGTCATAAACGAAACTGTCAGCAAACAACCTACAGGAGATACACCATCGTTACATGCATTACCATTAGAAGAAGGAAGAACTGATGATGAGCAAGACTAAGTACTTGTTGACGATAGATTAACAACAATGACTACAAAACCCCTTATGGTATGAAGCAACCAGGCCAACAACCATAAGGGGTAGTTTCTGTGAATTCACGTTTTCCAAGCACAGGCAGACATTTTGCGACTGCTGTTTGTAAAAAATTATATATAAGTCTATTCTTATCTGCCTTATAGAATATTTCTACTTACTAGTGGTAAGTGCTTCTTACGTACAGCAAGAACTATGCAATAGCACCCTTATGGTTTGCTCGAGCAAACCATAAGGGTGAATTCATGTCTGACAGATTTTTGTCCTTGTGTAGAGTGTGGTCTTCTTTTTGCAAGTACAAAAGCCACATGAACAGTTGGATAGCACACGGCGATTGGTATTGAATATCTCATGATAAGCACAATGTAACCAAATTAGTGATTATGGAATTTGCATTCCCAGGATTTTTGCCACCAGGATTTGAAGGTGTAACATGGTGGTTTGCATTTCATCAAGTACCTGATATACCGGAAATGCTTACTTTTGGAAAAGAAAAAGAGTATCTTTCATGGTTTTATAAAGGACTTGCATATAACCTCCATGCTATTACTCAAGCTTACATAGACGATACCAATCCACAATGACATATCATGAATCGATAAAGTTCATAGATGAATAGTCTCTTCAATGTGTATAAAATGATTCTCAATTCCACTTGAATCTAATTCTTGTTTTGTTAACTTTGACAGATATTGTATTGTTATATGTAAGGCTCTATGTTAATGCTTAAGTATTGTAGAGATCTATGAACAATGATGCAAGGCTTATACATTTGAACAAAATGTGGAATAGTTTTTGATGTTAAATTCAGACTAAACAAAGATTGTCCGCTTTGTCACAGCGGAGAGTATATGCAAATGCAAAAGACAATTCAGTAAGGTTTTCCTCCATCATAATTAGTTGTAATATCTTTAGCAAGCTACTGATATAGAAGGTACTGTATAGATAATCATGATTGGGATGAATAAATCAAGTTATGAATTCCAATACACTCAATCTTTCGGTACATCCTATGCAAACTGATATCGAGAAAAATCACGATAAAGAATACGGGCAAGAATCGGATATCAAAATAACTAATGAAGTTTTTTAAATAATTATAAGAATTAAAGACAGATTATGAATGAGCGCACATATACAACAAAATAATGCTATATGAAGACAGAAAGTAAACTGGACTGAACATGTAGAATATGCTTAAATAAAAAAGGTTTAGATTTAACGGCTACTACTATCTACTACAACATTTTCAGAACTAGGGGAAGAAATTATACTATATGAATTCCCGTCTTGGTCTTTGAGTTTGGACATTATACCGCCCCATTCCTGTTTTTCAGGTGGAGTAATGTCAACTCCCTTATTCTTGAGTTCCTCATAAGTTAATTGCATGTCGTCTGAATAAAGTCATATGCCAGTTTCTGTTCCAATACCTTTCTTTATAGCTTCTACCACCCCTTCATTTGACATCATCTGGACATTTGGTAACATGAGGCTGATCGTTGATTGAGAGTGTTTTAGGCCTACTTCAATCCATCTTATGCCAACAAATGACGTATCTGTTTTAATCTCAAATCCAAGTTTTTGACTATAAAATTCTATAGCTTTTTGTTGGTCTGAGACTATTACTACTATTCCACCTATTCTGTCAATCATTTTCTACCATTTCTTTAATCAACCAGTAGATTATAAGAAGGAATGCCGAAGCCTTCACAAAGAAGTGTCATGTATGTTACACTGTACTGTGTGTTCTAAGATTTCCAAATGGATCTGACTAGTTCTGATAAATTCTATGTAGGTGATGCCTTACAAATGACACAGTAATATCTTCGCATATCAAGTGGCAGTTCCAGGAATCTGTGTGGAGTAATTCTTTATCAGGCCTACAATTATATGTCATATTATTATTAGTTCGATGTTTATTTTATTATATTAGTGGTTGGATAAAAATAGCATGGGTGCGTTGTATAATGAAAAATGCGATAGCTGTGGCAAAGAAAGACCAGAATATTTTGTACAAGTAAATAAAACTCTTACCACTAGCGGTGGTATTGGTTCACAATCACAGTTTTGGTGTTTGGATTGTATTAGAGGGAAATCGTTTGAAGGTAGTGAGTAGTGAGTAACTGACTGATTATTGCAATATAATAGATGACAAGTGGTGTATGATTAAACATCCACAGTATTTCAGAGCGGGACAAATTAAAACAAAATTCGGAGGTGAAACGTCAAACAAAATGAGCAAATCATCATTATTCTGTTATTTATGTGGAAAGCCAATAACATTTGATAATGAGCATATCAATGAGAGGACTGGTAAAAATATACCATTAGATGCAGAGACTAACGAACCGCATGATTGTCCTGTAAGAAAAAATCAGCAGCAGGAATAAAAGCAGCAATCACAATTACCTCAGCAGCAAGAGCAGATACAGCAAAGACGATATTATCAATGCAACAAAGGCTGTGGTCAGGAAATCTATTTTGATTCCAGTAACAAGAGCCAAGGTGACAAATGGATACCATTGGACAAGGAAACAGGATTACCACATCAATGTCAATAATTTTGTAAAAATTTTATTGCAACAAGAGACATACATACTGCTGTTGTCCTGAAAAATTCGTAGTTCAGTATCAGCTGTTAGTGAGGGGATAGGTAGAATCTACAATTCCTTCACTGATAATTGTGAGTATGATAGTGCATCTAGAAGTCTCGTGGTTTTAGCTATTCCAGTAAGTCACTAAAAAGACAGGAAAACCATTTAGGGCAGCGTTTTAAATGCAAGTGTTCCTTATACGTGGAATTGTGTTATTGCCAATATCATAGCCTTTTTGAGTCAGTCAGTTCATCATAGTCTGTTACTTCCAATACTCTTTTCCATGAAACTTCACCGGCCTTTCAAATTTCTTTTGATAATAATTCTGTGGTTTTTCCTGCTTCTTGTCTACACTGCTCCATGGTTTTGCCATTCTTATAAGCATGGATACGAGAATCACAACTAGTGCTACTGCTCTGATTTTCCAATAGCTAAAAATAGATTAGCAACAATTTAAACTATTTTTGTAGTTATCAATTCTTAACGCCGGTCGTTATCACTACATAATTTCTAGAAACGTTACTCTAATTATTAACAAAAATAAAAACCAGTGCTACATGGAAGCATAATGCTTCTGATACCGACAAAGTTTGAAATCAAATGAAGGAACACTAAAAATGGAATTAATATCAATAATTCCAGAGATCTTTATTCTTTAATCCCAGTCACTCTGAATTTATATTGATCCTTATAGATATCTTGGTAAAACCGAGCATAGCTTTCTGCTGCATCATAAGTGGCAAAAAGTACTCTCAAGCCTTCAACTGCAGTTTTATTGCCATATGTATCTACAACTTCTATAGTGTAATATTTTGGCAGTTTTCTTAGATATTTTATTGTCAAGCATAGGTTAAACAATAAAAATGATATTACAGCTATGACAATTATTGCCATCTCAAAACCTTTTGCAAAGTTCACAAGGTTTATGACAAGATAGTCATGTAGCCATTTGTATACAATAGCGAAAACTTTGTCAAATATGGCTAACATGAGCTCAATCAACGTCATCTACATACACTTCTTTTGTAAACTATGGTATATAATAATTTTTTTAGATATCTTAACAAATAGATTGTGACTTATATAGACATAATAATATGTTAAAATCTAACGCGATAAATATTATGGAAAAAGTTTTGCTGGCGAAAAAATCATGTCATTAATCTTATTAAATTAGCTTAATGTATTAGATAGCGATGGACTATAAGCGTATTTACGAAGACATTATGAATAGCGATCCCAAGATAAGAATGGTAACTATTTGCGATTCAAATGGTAAAATCATGCATTCAGAACATAGAGAAGGCGTACAAAATTTGCTTTCACCTCAAGAAAGCAAAAAATCACTTGAATTAGCTGTGAATTCATGGAAAACTCGTACCGCACTTGCACCAAAAATAGGAAAAGGAAAATATGTTTTGGCAGAATATGAAAAGATTAAACGTATTACTATGCCACTAGGTGATGAGCAGCATCTTCTCTATATAACTACAGAACCAGAAGCTGATCATTCAAAGATTATCGACACAGTTAGGACACTAAAGCTATAGCAGTTTTAAAGAGTATGAAGTATTCAAATGTGACGAGCACTGATAGTTAAGGATACTGTAAATAATGGGTTAGCTTTTGAGTCATTTGAAATCAGATCATAATATTACGTATACTCCTCAACGTATGATTGAGGAAAGACAAAGAACAAAAAATGCGGAAGGGCAA
>JBKPMB010000055.1:0-9754 GCA_046731995.1 Thermoproteota archaeon
TACTTTTTATAAATCAGATGATAAATGTGGTTCTGCTGCAGATCATGCTAAGGAATTAAATTTACAAGTTCAACAAATTCTCAACAATATGCCAGCATCCTCACCTAAACAGGTAAACATCGTTGGTCATAGCAAGGGAGGGCTAGATGCAAGATTATTCCTAGCAAACAATACTTTTACCAATAATAAAGCTGTTGCAAATCTAATAATGATTGGAACTCCTAATGCAGGTTCACCTCTAGCACAATCAAGTAATATTTGTGAACCAGCAGTAGAAGACTTGAAACCTGGAGCAGCAGACACTAAAGTAAGGATGAATCCAAATACAAAGTACTATACTATAGCTGGCGACTAGAATCCTTCGTTATTGCTCAATTGCCCGCAGCTGTTTGGAGGAATTGGATATTCTCAGCTTCCAAAACCAAATGATGGCCTGGCACCTTTATCACGTGTAGAATGGCAAGGATATTTTCATAATCTTGGACATACATCCAATTGCCATTCAAATTTATTAAGTGACAAAGAATATCAGCTAGCAAAGCCTATACTGGTAGGAAAACAATAGACTAAACACTGTAGAACGTATTAAGTTTATTTGTAGGTCACAGCTTATTTCCATATTGCGAATGCAGCTAATATCAATACCCTATAGAAATGGTTAACAAATTATTGACAATTATCAAGTAAGGATTATCTCATCCAATTTGAGTGGCTAATAGTTTTATTTTAGCTTAAAATACATTATATATGTTTTACATAGTAAATATTAGAGGTCTGAGTTCGATGGAATGCAAACAAATTTCACTCGATTAGTCCACCCATTTGTTGTTGTAGAATTATAATGCATACAAGCCTATGTATAGTTATGAGAAAATAATCTTTGCAGAAAGCTATATGCAACTGTAACAACTATAGCATACAATAACTTGACGTTCAAACATCTTAAGAAGATAGTAGTAGTATTATGTACTGCTAATTCACAAAAAGAAAAGAGCTAATATCAGGAAGTCAATTACTATCTATCCTGACCGCTTTTCTAGTGGGTCGGTATAACTAGTGTGTTCTGATCTGTACATGTGCTGCAGCTGTATGCACATCTAACATTTCAATCGCTGTTTCATAGCAAAAGTTATTGCCAAACCAAGACAATTGTTACAAGTGATGGGTGTCCTGTTACTAATTTTCCTATTTTTAGGATGATTAATTTCATTTCATCATTATACACGAATAAAAAGTAATATGAGACAAAATCAGGATATTCTCTTCGTAGATTATTCACTGCTATCTCTTCATAACGATAAAACTTCAAAGCTAATCTAAAGTTTGTCAAATCTATCTACATAATGGCAATTCATCCATCGTCATTTTCAAGTATCATCTTACAATACCCTAGCATAGCTTTATGTTGGGAATTGAAGTTAACATACAATTTTCATATCTTGATTTCAATTATCATCTAGTTTCCCTGATCTATAATGCTTGTTTTGCTTGTATACAGGATGGACAGATTGGTTGCTGTTTTATGGTTGGTTGTAAAATCATTGTAAAATATGTTATCAGTACAGAAACTGTTAATATAATAAAGTCGAGCCATAATAATAGTTGGTATTTGGGAGAAGATAGGAGTTCTTAATATCTATGAATGAAAGGTATTAAATCTATTGATGAGCATACAAGGAGCAATTTCAGTGAATCTTTTTACATGGATTGTTTTATTTCAGTTGTTTTAGTCACATTAATAGTATACAGAAAATCTCATTTGTATACTAGTACAAGTCTCCGAAAATCGTTAATATCATGAATTTGTTTTGTACTTAGTCCAATTTCTTCATACAGTTGAGGGATTATACAAGTGTCGGGGCTTTTGGGTACCGCCGCTTATTAATTCCATTGTCTTGGCATTAAATCGTCTCAATTTCTATGTCTCTTGCTCTTTGTTCCCTTAATTCTTCATACCATTTTGTTTTTCTTCCCTTCTTGAGGTTACTGTAGATAGTCCTATCAAAACCAAAAAATCCTAGAACTGTTTCTGCAGCATCAAACACCATTTCTTTGTACTTTTCCTTATCGTAATGGGGAAGAGACTTGAGGTTCTCTATAGGCGTCACTCTACATAGAGGATTATTGTGCTTTGAATCTGTGTAAATATACTGAATGGTGTCGCCTTTTAGAGGATATTTTCTTAATTGAATAGCTGCAGATACATGTGGGAATAGACTTCTGTACTTTTGTATATCCTGTCTCAGCAATTTGGAGATTACAAGGTCTTTATCGTCAAGTCCTTCTCCAGTCATGATTGTATCAATTGCTTGAGTGACAAGTAAAAGAGCATTTTCATATCCTTTGGTTTGTATTTCAGAGGAATCTTTACAGTCAAATAGCGTATATAGAAGCTGAGTTTGAAATCGTTTTATAAAAACAGGAACATCATGTCTTCTTATTTCTATACCTCTAACTACCAACTCGTTATCAAAAGTAAGTCCAAAATAATGCTTAAGCACCTCTATTTTTTCGTCTGCTTCTAATGGTAATAGAACCAAGAACTTGTAATGGTAGTCAACTGATATCGAAAGACCAGTTTCCTTTGATAATGTGTCTATAACTTGGCTATAATCTCTAGCAGAATCAGCTCTCTTGATAAATACCGAGTCTGTATCTGCGTATACTAGCTCGTATTCCAGTTGTTGTACAATATCTTTTGTTTTTATTAGCACTTCTCTCGATAGTTTGTTAATTTCCTCAAAAGCAAGCACATTTCCAAATCTGTTCCACAGAGAACCAGTTGAACCATAAAGGCAAACAAGTATATTTTTTAATGAATTAACTCTCTGTTCACACCATGCATACTCAATGCTGTCTTTTTGGAGTTCTTTTAACAGCTTTTTAAAATACTGCCGTCTTTTGAGAAATCGCTTTACTACACTAGGAAGTAATCCTTTCTTTGCAGCTTCCCCGCCAATAGTCTCATAGCTCAAATTATGATTTACTATTAAATTTGCGTATTCACTGTCATAATCTAAAGATAAAACATCTTCATGCAGCCCAATTTGAGGAGATATTATCATCCCTCCTTTGTCCCCCGAAATTATTTGCTCCACCGTTCTTATTTGTTCATGATTGTTGTTCCTAGAAGGAATGACAAAGCCTTGTTGAATTGATTCAAAACAATTTCTGCTATCGATTAGACTATTTATACTATATTTGGCAGCCATGTCCAAAGGAAGAAAACCAAATCTCGCTCGCTCTATTAATCCTGCGAAACCAAATTCATCAAAATATGTTGTTTTTCTATAATTACTACTTATGCAAATCCTTCCTTTGAGTTCTGCATCATCCCTTCCAAGTTGCAAATTAAACCCAATTTTCTTTGCTCTGTCGAAAAGATACCGAAGTACTTTACCATTATCATAATCGCCCATACAAACGATAATGTCAGGGTTTTTCTCTTGAACGTAATCTGAGAATTGCTGCAAAATTACCTTTTCTTCACTATTATCAAATACAACCTCGTCTTCTCCGTATCGTACTTTGATTACTCTAATAGCATTCTCTGAAGCAAGTATTCCTGAATATGTATGCAAGTCAAAATATAGCAATATAAAGGGGGGAGGATGTACATCATTGCAGTCATCAACCCTACCTATCCCAAGCAACTTTAATCCATCATCATATTCTACTTCCACTTTGCTTGTAGGTTCAATTCTTAACTTAGTGAAGAGATATTGCTGTACATGTAAAAGGTCAGTATTGAACAATTGCTTTACTTGACTGTCGCATTCCAACTTCTTTAGCAGAGGTTGATAGTACATTAAGGATCGCAGTTGTACGTAGATCAGCTTTCTTGTTTTCTTGCTATCAAAAAGATCTGTATGCTTATCTTCTTCCCATCTAACAGCTATTTCTTCTTCTCTTGACAAAATTTGAAAAAGATGTAATCCATCAGATTCGTTTCTTGGTAATATGTAGAATCCTGGATGATAGGAGTCTTTAAGCTTAAGGATTTGCCCATCTTCCGTCTTTATCCATACTCTGACGTGATCATTATCTATAGAGACATCCAGAAGCCATCCAATGCAGTTCGTCAACCATTAGCTCCTGCCTATATTTCGCATTTTGGTGTCTTTTCTTTCATTGCTAATGACTAGATGCTGTACTTGTCCCTGAACCCATTCTAGTGTGTCTATTTCAACCTCTAAACTCTGATTGTATATAGGATTGTGAGCTTTATGTATACTGTCTTTACATTCTTTTATCTTCTCATTTATGGATTCTTGGAGCATTTCAGCGAATTCAACAATCCTCATTTGGGATTGACAGCAAACTGCAAATATTATACGTTGGTGCACCAAGTTGGGACCGACAGGGTGGCATAAAGCAACTAGTTCATACATGGAGAATTGGTGGTGCAACACCCATTGTACGTTATACTCATCACTAATTGCTTTATGCAACCTATAATGTCAATAAACGTACTTAAGCACCAAGATCAGAAAAATTAGATGAATTGACAATAACGCCCTATAGCTTATGTGTAGATTATAACGAGACAAATATGACGGAACGACAACTCTTTACTTTTCTTAAGTTAATAGAAAATTATACTGTTAAGACCACTTTGCCCCTTGGATGTACATCTTTTTGATAGTCGAGTGCCTTAGCAGCATCATCTAATGAAAATGTCTTGTCTACATTTACCTTTATATTTTTTTGATCTACCCACTCTGCGAGCTTAGTCAATCGTTGTCTGTTTACTTGACTGAACAGAAATAATGCTTTGACTCCGTACTGGCTCATCAGCTCTGAGTTTGGTTGTTCTAGCATAGAAAGAATTATGCCGCTACCCTTCTTCAATACCTTAAAAGATCTCTTGTATGTCTCCCCACCTATTGTATCAAAAACTGCATCATATTCATGTAGAATATCTTCAAAATTCTCGGTCGTATAGTCTATTACCTGATCTGCTCCTAACCCTTGTACAAACTGCTTGTCATTTGTACTAACTGTTGTTGCTACATATGCACCCAGATATTTTGAAAGCTGTATGGCTATAGATCCTATACCTCCTGCTCCACCATGAATTAGAATCTTTTGATCCTTTGATAATCCAATGTTTTCTACAAGTGCTTGCCAGGCACTAACTCCAACAAGTGGTAAAGCTGCAGCCTCTATATGATTTAGTGTTTTTGGCTTGTGCGCTATACTATCTTTATCTACGGAAGCCAATTCTGCAAATGCTCCTGAGCCTCCTCTTAAGACTGAAGCTTGTCCATATACTTCATCGCCTTGCTTGAGATCGGAAGGTATACTTACTCCTAGCTCCTTGATAACGCCCGAAAAATCCATTCCTAGAGTTGATGGGAATTGAAGTTGAATCATTTGCTGCATGTATCCTTCACGAATTTTCCAATCTATTGGATTTACTCCAGATGCCTTTATTTCGACTAGAATTTTTCCTGAAGATAGACCTGGTACTATTGTTGTATTATTGATTTCAACTACATCGCTGCTACCATATTTCTTAATCTGGATTGATTTCATAATCTCATATAACAAATAAGAAATATTAAAGTGCGGTAGTATTTTCATGCTAACTGAGTATTAATTAGATTACCAAGTGAAAAATTTCTGTTATAGCACCAATAAGTATGATGCACAAATGCAGGAGTCTGAGGGTGACTAAAGCTCCTGTTTAGTTTTGATAGCTAAATCATTTAGCTTATTTTCAAGTGCGGTAACAGTCTGTTTGAGCTCTTGTATTTCAGCATCCTTCTCTTTCAGCTCTCTTGATAGTAAGACAATTAGTTTTCTATTGTGGATAGATGCCATGACATTTAGTTTGTCGCTTACTGTTGGTAGAGTGGAATTTCCCATAGCTGCTTGTTCTGGGTTCCAGGCTTCTTTTAAGAGATAATCAAAGGCATTTTTGTGTCCAAGATCTACAAGTGCAGCCTGCAGCTCTGTTCTTAGTTCTGATATTATTTCTTCATACAATTGACGAAATGATGGTGTTATTCTGCCTATATGTCATCACCTCTACTCAATCTAAGAGCATCATTCCCCCAGCTTTTCTCACATACAGAACTGCATATTTTGGAGTCTTTGTGTATTGATGTTTTGTCAGAGTGGCCTTAAATGAAGGTATATCAGAAGTCTTGAATTCTTTGAAATGTACAATTACATTTGCTGCATGTTTTAGATATATACCACCGATTGGTCTAGGTATTATTCCCCTGGCTGTTGTATTTGCATCACCAGTACACACAAGCGATACTTTATTCTTGGTACAAGCCTTGCTAAGTATTCCTATAACTTGCTTTAAGACATTAGCACTTTCCATCTTGTTTTTTGCTTCCTTGAAGAATTTTGTCATGTTATTTACTACTAGGAGCTTTATGTCGGTATTAGACTCTACTAGCTCAGCCACTTGCTCTGCGACCATTAGTTGATGCTGCTGGTTATATGCTGGATGTACGTACAAGTTCTTAAAAACAATCTTTGGGTCAATACCAGCACATTTAGCTGCAACTCCTATTTTCTCAGGATTTAGTGCAGCAGTCTTTTTTTGGTCATAGTAATCTGTGTCATTAATACATACAGCCATTGATTCAAACCCATGTCTTTGTTTTACTGGCAGCACACTGTTGACAAGAAATGTATAGACTAGTGCATCTAAAGCTAAGTGGTTATTGCCATAAAACAAATAGAACAGTCCTTCTTGGATACCATCTATAAGTGAGTCAAGGTCAGCAGAACCAGTAGTCATTTTTAGAGTATTTCTATGTTCATTAAATTGCTCGAGTGCAGAAAGAAATGACATACTTATGAAAGCTGCATTTGATTAGGAAAGAACCATAACTCATCATGTACAAACATAATTGAACCTCTCGCTGTAGCATTTCGTCCAAATAATTTTTGTCTTATTTCCTGCAGAAGCTGGCTTTGTACATCAGAATGGGGGGAAGCAGCCAATTCCTCGACTTGCAGCTTTGCAGCGCCAATATGCAGATCTCGCTCTTGTACAGCTTTTCTAATAGCATCCTCAACTTTTATTTTCAGGCTATACTTTTTATTTTCAATAAATTTCTGGACATTTCCGTAAATAAGTAAAGATTCACTGCCAAAGAAGCACATGCTAGGAGGATATGTAAATACATTCTCGCTATTCATCATTTTTACTTTAAGCAACGGAATTTCATCTGGTGAAATATCAATACCATATACTTGTTTCCAGAATTCTACTAAGGTTCTGTGGTCAGTTTCTGAAACTCGCTGGTTTCCCGCTTTTGTTGTAACTACATCAACAATACAGCCATAATTTCCAGATGGCGCAACTATGAGTTTGTTTCTATATGTTAACAGGTTACGCACAACAGCATTCGCAGTTGCCCCCCGTTCTCTTCTTAATTTCACATAATCAAGGACGCTTTCTCTTACATATGCTTGGGGAGTTGCCTCAACTGTTACTTCATTACTATCGATTAAGCTTACTCTAAGTGACAATCCCAGGTAAAGCTTTGCCCTTTCACATCTATACAGGGAAATTGGTTCTTCAAGAAGGTAAATTCCCTGCATCATTCTCATGCCAGTTACTTTTTTGATGCTAATGTCAAGTGCTTTTTCAATCAGTTTTTTGATTATCTTTCTATCCTCTAAATCTGAAATCTTTAGTGGTCGTTTAACATATTCTGAGAACTTGTGTCCTTCCTCTTGTTCTAATTCGGGGGGAAAGAAGACAAGATTTCTTCCATCAGTTACTATAGGTTTTCCGTTACTTCTATAGGAAGAAGCATTTTCAGTTACTGCTTCTACTATCTCTATGCTCTTTAGAATTTTCATTTTTACTGAAAATGTTTGTTGTTGATTCTGTGCTAATGGTTTATTCTGTGATGCAAGTAAGATTAGTTCGCTTAAGTTTCTATTCACCACTCTAGATGCAATGTCTTTTGTCAGTACCATCTTAATTGAGCCTGAGCCATCATACAACCTACTGGAAACCCTAAGGTCCCAACCCCATCCTTCTTGCTCACTACACTTGTTAAGACAAGTATCATACATTATTGATTTACATTTGTTACATCTTTTAACAAGGCCTGAATTGCTATGTATAGTAGTTATTATTCCATTCAAACTAATGCTTCTAACAGGTCTTTTTATCGAATCTATCTTTGGACTCCAAATAAAGTCTCTATAATCTTCAACGTTCTTGGAATCAATCTTTGTATGCTCTGTTATGACAAGTAGCAGAGATTTATCTGTAGGAAATTCATGCACATAAGAAGAATTGAATTTATAAATAGAATTTCTTATCAGAGGATATGAAATTCTATGACTGAGAAAAGGAACCTTGAAAGTAGAATCTTCCAGTACTCCAGAAAATATGGTTTTGGTGCCAAGAGCATCCTGTCTTTCTACAGTCTTGACATAAACAATTCTCGCTGTTGTAGACATATACTTGCCTGGAATTAATTCAGATAATGTAACAAGTGGTATTGGTTGCTGGTAAGATGGTGAAGGTGGTACTGGAATTGTTTGTGGATCAGGATAATTATTTTGAAGAATAGTCTTTGGTATTTCGCTTGAGCTCATTCTGTTACCACCCTGACTCATCACCATCGTTTACTGCTGTCTTTGCTTGGGCATTTTCAACCCCTTTCTCGCTTATTGTAAACCTGACTTGGCTGTACGCATGGTGGGGCGAATCAACCATTATGGCTAATCTATCTCGTCCTGCTTTTCGCAGGAAAATTCTGTATGTACAAGCATGACCCATGATATTACCCCCAGCAGCTTTGACTGAATCAGCTCCACCAAAAGTGTTATCGGGGGAGGCTTGAACTTGATTTGTGAGAACCACTGCTACATTGTATATCTCCGCTAATCGAATGAGTTTATGTAAAATAACGTTAAGTCTCTGCTGTCTTTCAGCCAGAGTTTCTCTTCCAGTATATTCTGCCCTATGAAGTGAGATGATGCTATCAACGATAACTAATTTGGCTTTGTATTCCTCGATATACTTGCCAAGGCTTCTTATCAGGGCCTCTAGCTGGGCACTATTAATCATTTTGCATACAAACACTTTTTTCATTATTTCTTCTGAATCAAGACCTCTGGCTTCAGCTATCTGGTGAACTCTTTCAGGCCGAAATGTATTCTCGGTGTCGATAAATATTATACTGTTGACTTGATTGCTGTTATTAGTGGCAGCAGTAACACACAGCGTATGGCATATCTGGCTTTTTCCTGAACCAAATTCTCCAGTAAGCTCTGTTATAGCTTGGGATTCTACCCCGCCTTTTAAAAAATCATCTAGGTTTTTAGAGCCTGTGGTATATCTGACAAGTGCTTTCCTCCTCTCCAAAACCTGGTCCGCAGTAGAGAACTCTTTGATAAGTGTCCCCGAGTCAATAAGAGCTTTTTTCGCTTTTAGTACCAATTCTGATATCGTTTCTTTATCAGCTGATATTGTGTTTCCTTCATATCCTCCTACTCCTTCCCCGCCTACTGCAAGCTCATTGGGGACTGATACAGCAAGATCGAGGATGGATTGTATACCAGCTTGTTTTAGCTTACTTATTAGATGTGGTTGTACTCCCTCTAAATCCTCTAGCTGTAAATCGCTTACATGAGACATAATTTTTATTGACTTGATGCATGATCTACTTTGACTATTATATAACAAGACTAGATACTATAAGGCAGGGAGAGAGGGGTAAAGTACCGTACTATTCCTGTACAATACTTTCACTCTCCCCCC
>JBKPMB010000056.1:0-18484 GCA_046731995.1 Thermoproteota archaeon
TGTCAAGAAAAATAGCCTTGTCTGTATATTTCAGAAATCCCAATATATCACTTGAGATAAAATATTCATTCTCTAACACTCCAACTATCAATGGCTCGTCAAATCTTGCGCCGCTAATAGCGCCTTCTTTGAAAATTGCGACAAAGGCATAGGTCCCTTTAAGTCTTTCACAGGTTTTGATCATTGCCTGTTTTATATTTCGCTCATTTGAGTAGTTAAGCTCAAGTAAATGTGCTATAACTTCACTGTCTGTCTGGCTTTTGAATACATGGCCAAGGATAGATAACTCCTGTTTTAATTCGTTATAGTTATCTATAATTCCATTATGCACTACTGCAATTTCATTTGTGCATGCAGAATGCGGATGTGCGTTACTGTCTGTGACACCACCATGAGTTGCCCATCTAGTGTGCCCAATTCCTATTTGCCCTTGCATTTCTCCTAATTCTAGCGATTTGTTTACCTCTATCACTTTACCTACTCCTTTTCGCACGAGGATGTTGCCGCCAGTAACTGTGGCAATACCCACGCTATCATATCCTCGGTATTCCATCTTCCTAAGGCTGTCTACCAATATGGGAGCAGCATGTGACATCCCCTTGTATCCTATAATTGAGCACACAGAATATCTACATGACAATAAATCTTAAAATGTTTGCCAAAATATACATGTACCATTATAAAGAAACTTTTATCGGTATTGGATACACTTGAACTCAAAGTAGCATAGAGCGGTTCAAATTTTTTGGTACCGGTAAATAACGATATATATATGGTTCCCGCATACATTATTCTGCAGAACAAAACGCTCATTTACAATGAAAATGGCAAGATTTTTGCTAAAGAAATAGGGGTTTTCGAAAATGTGGAAGATATGCGTATCCTATCAAATCCTTTAGCTTGGAAGATAACAGAATTACTGTCACACAAGCCAATGTATCCTGCCCAAATCGCAAAAGACTTGAAGGTTTACGAACAAAGCGTATATTATTATATTCGCAATCTACTGGAAAGTAGGGTAATAGAAGAGGTGGGAACCAACATCATTAAGGGTGGCACCGCTAGACTATACAAGACATCTAGTCCATCATTTGGTGTGGAAATGAATTGGGGTGAAAAACAGGTTGATTTCGTAGGGCATATCCAGAACAAATACCAGCATGCTAATAACTTTTTTGGAGAATACATTATTAATAATTCCTTCCAAGGTCTTATAATAGTAGGTGCTCCTGGACCTCATGGACCGTACAAATCGTCTGCTCGAGATGGCCACTATGCGGTACATTTAGCATTTTTTCTAGGAATGCTCAGTGATATTCCACCTGAGTTTATAGTTAAGCTCGATTCTGATGCTAAAGCAGAGAAGGTTCTTAACCATAGGACTTTGATTTCCATTGGTGGTCCTGGAACAAACATTGTAACAGCTGAGTTCAATAGATATTTGCCCATAAAATTTAATCAGACAAACTTCTGGTCTGGCTTAGTAGAAGGATCCGGGAAATTTTACAACTCGGACAACCATGGTCTAATTGCGAAGATAAAAAATCCATACAACCATGACGGAACTGTCATCGTAATTGCAGGCGTAAGATCTATTGGGACTAAATCGGCCGTTATTGCATTAACGAATTATAGCGAAGAAATTTTAAAAAATTATCAAAATCAAGAGGAATGGGCTCTCATTGTTCAAGGATTTGATATGAATTCAGATGGAAAAATAGACCAGGTGGATATTGTGTCAAAGTTATAACAATATCATCATCGCATAATAGAATGGACTTAGGCCTCTGGAGTAGGAGATGCAGCCATATGCAATAAAATTTGTTGCTCTTCCTCACGCCGTACTAAATATCCAGGTATATTTACTATTCTGTTGCCTAGAGACACATGTCCATGCGCCACCATTTGTCTTGCCTGTTGAGCCGATTTGATATCCCCCTTCTTCATTACCAATGTTTGAAGTCTTCGTTCAAGCAAATCTTCAATCTTCAAGTTCAAAACATCATCAAGTGTAGCAGATTGATTTACCAGACCTAGTCTGTTAAGGAAAGTTAACAGTTGCGTCTCTTTTTCTTGTCTAAGTTCTGTCGGAAGAGCCAGAAGAGCTCGTGCCTGATTCCTAAATCTAGCGACTTCAGATTGGGCTCTCCATAGTTCTCGTTTATTTCTCAGCCCATATGAACCAACGATATAGAGTTCAGCGTTAAGTTGATCTGTAGTCCATATTCTCCTTGGTCTACGAAACATTTTTTTTGGTTTATGTGGATCACCCATAGCATAACCCCACCTTGTTACTTCTTAGGTTCTTCCTTTGGTGCACCTGTAGGAGGTTTAGGCGATGCAGATTCGGTAGAAGGAGCAGGCGTAGTTACTCCTGTAGATGGTACACCTCCTACTGGCATAGGCTTGCCGGTCTTCCTGACGCCTACAGCCCCACCTCTTCTTCCAGTTGTCCTAGTGCACTGCCCTCTTACCCTTAATCCAAACATATGCCTATATCCTCTCCAACTCATCACATTCTTTTCACGATCGATATCATTTGATATTGCAAAATCTAGGTCAGAAGTGATTAGGTGTTGATGTGAACCTGTGTCTATATCCTTTCTTCTATTAACATACCATTCCGGTATTCCTGATTTTAAAGGGTTCTTAATGGCCGCTTCGACCTCGGTCAGTTCTCTATCTGTTATAAACCCTACACGGATATTCGGATTTATATTTAAAGATTGAAGTAAAACTTGAGAATAGTTATAACCAACGCCTCTGATTTCGCTTAGTGCTGTAATTAACTTTTTGCTTCCGGCAATATCCTTGCCTGCTATCCTAACAATGTGTTTATAGTCTGATGCTGACAAACAGAACGTGAAGATAAGATCCTCAATAAAAAAGTATGCTTAATCGCCAGTATTTAGTTTCAAATAGGTATTTCAATTATTTGAAAAAATATTGTTATATCCAGCAAGGTAACATCATTATCTACGTCGATAATGTTTAAATTCGGAGAAGGATACGCGAATTTTATAGCTTGAGTTCAAATAATATCGAGGATCTCGTACACCGTGCCTATAACCTGAATCCAAAATACACGCAGATAATGTCAGGCGTTCCCGAAGACTACAAACGGATAAAAACCTTGGGAGATTTATTGGAGATTAATTACAAACATGTTTCAGTAGAAGAGCAGATAAGGACTAACCTTATCATGAAAATGAAAAACCATGAATATCCATATAAAAGCATTATAGGGTATGACGAGGACGTGGTTCCAGCGGTGAACAGGGCTATATTATCTGGCCATGACATTTTACTGGTAGGACAAATTGGACAAGCAAAAACAAAAATCGCTGAATCGATCGCCAAGAATCTTCTTTCGTTGGTACCGATTGTCAAGGGCAGTATAACAAATGATGTTCCAGTTTCGATTCCTGAAGAGCAGCTGCTTAACCTGCTTACTGATTCAGGGCTATTACATACTTATCCTGAGTTCGCTATTTCTAAAGAATCTGAAGAGGCTATAAGTGATAACAAATTAGACACCAGAATCGATTGGGTTGAAGGAGTAAATAGATATAGATACATTCTTGCTACGCCTGATATTTCAGTTAAGGATCTAGTAGGTCAGATTGATGCAATTAAAATTGCAAAGAAAGGTGTTCAGCTCTATGATATAGAGTCTTACTCTCCTGGCCAGCTGTTACAGGCTCGACACGGCATTCTGTGTATCGATGAGTTGCCAGTGCTCGATCCACGAAAACAAGTCGCGCTATTAAGCGTATTGCAGGAAGGAAAATTCACAACTGGATCATATCCTGTGATTTTCAAACCCGATGCGAAAATCATAGCGACCGCCAACCCAATCGATTATACGCATTCTGGTAAAGTTATCGAACCTTTGTTTGATAGATTAAGAAGTCATATAGACACGCATTATCCTACAAATATTAGTGATGAAATGCTTATCATAATTCAAGAAGCACGTATTGCAGACAAGAAGAATGTCCTTTTACCTATTTTCATTCTAAAAACAGTAGCAGAGATAGCAAAATTTGCTAGAATTCATCATGAGATCAATCATGATAAAGGTGTAAGCGTTAGGATGGGAATTCACTCAACAGAACTTTTGGTAGCCGAAGCTGAACGAACTAGAACAATAATGTATTCTGTAAAGACGATCCCAAGATTTTCTGACATCCATGCTATCTACCAAGCTTGTAAATTTGAGTTATCCGAAATGGAGGACAACAGACTAAATAGGATGAATGTACTTGATTTAATAATTGGCAATGCGATAAAAGAAGTTTCGCTTCAATATGTTCAAAAACTAACACCAGATCAAATAACTAAATTAAAGAATGAATTCGCGAAAAACAAGACATTTTCTGTATCACAAATGACGCCGGGTAACAATAAGAATAATAACAAAACCAATGTAGATGACTACGAATCACAACTTGTACAGTTCCCATATTTTAGATCAATCTTAAGTGAAACTGCGGCATACATCAAAGATGAGCAAGAGCAACTTGTGGGTTTGGCGAAGCAGTTTGGAATAGTATCTGATAATATTTCCATATCACAGGACATAGATGGCGAATTTTCTGCATCAGTGATTGAAGTACTGTTAGAAGGCCTTAGATATATCCAGCCTCCAATATTAGAAAAGAAGGATAAGGGCAAGTATGAACCAATATAACAATTGCAGTAAGGCTGCAAAAACATTTGTCTACTTTCCTAGCCGCGGTATTGAGGATGCACAAAATAAGCAGCAGGAACAAAGTTATGACTTATCAAAAGACACCGTAGATAAGTTATTGAATGTTATAGGAAGAGAGGTACTTAGAGAAAAGACCCCTACAACACAGGAGCTTGAACAAAGACTGCAAGATGTACTGCCAAATAATGGCCATAAAGAAAATAAGATTAGACAAGAGCAGGAAAGTCAACAAAGCTCAAATAACAAAAATAGTGGAATGCATATTGCCGGTAAGCCGACAATAAAGTACCTAATACAGAAAGGATATCTTAAGGAGTCCAATAAATGGCTCAGCTCAAAAGGCTTTCTAGACATAGGAGTAAGGATTTTGAATGATGTAATGAAGGCCTTAAAAACAGGCGACTTTGGATTACATTCTAGCACTGAGCTCGGTTCTGGCTCTGTTATAATGGATACAACCAGGAGATATGAGTCAGGCGATGATATTCGGCTCCTAAACGTTCCAGCTTCTCTCCTTAACGCTGTACAGAGAACGGCTAAAGTCAACAACCAGATCAAAATCCCTCTCGGAATAAAAATAGATGATTTAGAAGAGTATGAAACAATCCGGGATGTCAGAGTAGCGGTAGTTTACTGTATTGACTTAAGTTCTACTATGCGATATTCTACTATGTTCGGTGATCTGAGTAGAATTGAAGCCGCAAAAAGAGCATTATGGAGTCTTTACCTCTTAAATCGAAAGTACTTTCCCTCAGATTCCATTTACATTGTTGGATTCGGAGCATTAGCATCGAAAGTCGCAGCACAAGATATTCCATATTTAAAGACGTTTGAACCAGGTTCAGATTTTTTACATTATACAAATTATCAATCTGCATTTCGTTTGGCTAAAAAAATATTGCAAAAAGATGGCGCAACTAACCGACGAATAGTACTGATTACTGATGGTCATCCTAGCGCTTGCTTTATTGACAATGATAGCGAGCATGACAGGATATTATCTCAAAAACCATATGCTCACTTTTACACTGCAAGTAATGAGACACTTAGAGCCGTAAGAGAAAATCAGGATATGACTCTTGATATGAGTTCCGGAGATTTAGTATACCTTTGCTACCGGTATAAACAAGTAGACCAGTACATAGGAGAAAGAACAATACAAGAGGCGAAGAAATGCCAGAGCATGGGCTTTGAAATAGATACTATTATGATAAGCGAGGATGATTCATTACTAGAATACGTCAATGACATGGAAAAGCAAGTTAAAGGTAGATCTTACTACATAAACCCGAATGTAATTGACAAGGTTCTGCTAACCGACTATTTGACCAACAGAAAACAAACTATCCGAGCCTATTCATAATTATGAATGCATGGAGCATATAAGAACAAAGAACTCAGGTGTTAATAGGTATTAGTTTTTATGTATAGATACACAATCAAAACAGGTAATTGGTTGAGATAGAATATGATGGTTGAAGTTAATTACATTGACTGGAATAATGCCCTAGGAGTGTTGGGCAAAGCTTTTGAAACTAAACTGTTTGTTTTGATTATAGGCCCAAAAGGCACCGGCAAAACTACTTTAGTACGTAAATTTGCATCGCAGATGAAAAAAGAGCTTTACTCAGTCAACTTTAGTCTTCGTACAAGGGAATCTCATTTGATTGGAACAAAGACTCTCGAAAAGGGCGAAGTTAATTTTGTCGAGGGCATCCTCGTAAGATCCATGCGTGACGGAAATATGTTATATCTAGATGAACTAAATGCTGCTGAGCCAGACGTATTATTGCGACTTGATGAAGCATTAGACGATAGAAGACAACTGGTTTTAAAAGAAGCGGAAGGGCAAATAGTTAATGCTGCTGCAGATTGGTTTGTAATTGCAACAATCAATCCTTTATCACATGTTGGAACAAAAGAATTGCCTCCCCAGCTTTTAAGTAGGTTTCCAGTTAGATTGAAATTGGAATACCCTCCAGGGGATATAGAGCTGCAAATTATAAGTCAACATACTTCTATTGAGAGCTCAAAGCTAGACGAGGTAAAGCGTTCCATTAAACTAGCAAAGATCCTAAGAGAAGCAGCAGCCTTAGAGGAATTATATTACAGCCCAAGTCTTAGAGAAACAATTGCTTTTGCTAAACTGATAGGCAACGGTATTGGTGGCAGGCAGGCAGCAGAAATAGTGTATGCAAATGTATATGATCAGTGGGGAGAAGTCGAGTACCAAAAGGTCATGGACATGATAACATCAATTTTTGAAAGCTAGGGTGCATAATGCAATAGTGTAACGCAAATGATAATGAGAAATGACGTTTTATTGGATGTAGCTACTTTCTTGGCTAGAAGATGGTCAGGCAATTCCAGAATCGTCATATCACTAACTAGCGATAAAATGCCTACAGCCAAACCAGACAAAAATCAGATAGTACTTCCAATTATTGATTATTTTCCAGGCACAGATTTTCAAAAGTACAGGCAATGGCGGGTTGCACTATGGTATGAATCTATGCGCATGACGCACTCATCGAAAGTATTAAGTTATGACCATGCATTTGGATTTCTCCTCAACACTGTAGAAAAGAAACGTGTTGAGTTTCTTGGACTTTTACAATGGCAAGGTATGATAAAAGAAATTATTTTTAATGAAAGTATATTCTGGTTATCTTGTCCTCTTCTCAACTCCCTCTACGGGAGAAATAAAATTGTTGAGGCGTTCTCCCAATACTTTCTGACAGGATACATAAAAGGCGAATTATTTGGTAGCGAATTTAATAGAGTGAAGAGCTCAGCTGAATTTGCTAACAGTATTGTAGAGCAAGCTATCAGGAACAACTACGGTACCGATTGGATCGAAGGATACATCCCTAAGCTAATAAAGATGCTCGAAATAGATCCTCTCGTTTCGATTCCTATCATTGCTCCACGAACAAGGATTGGACTCTCAATTAATCGAAGCGATCTTTTAAAATCTATAGAAAATGTTCTGAATACAAAATATAAACCGGACGAGATCGATGATACAGCAACAAAAAAAGTCGTCGAAGGTAATGACGTATTCAATGAATTTAAAACACTTTTAAACGAAAGCACAAAGACCGAAAATAAGGGTTATGAGAGCTTGGAGAACCTTGGATTGAGTATTCCCAAGAAATTGGATTTGGATGAGACACAGATTTATGATACAGATTTGATTGAAAAGACAAAGGCAGCGTTTAGGGACTGGAAGACTGGGTGGGTAGAATTGCATGAGAGATTTGGCGAAGAATTCGATTCCGAAAGCTATGTTGAAATGCTGCCTAAGCCATTTCTAACAGATGTTAAATTGTCTATTAGGACAAAAGTTGCTATATTGCTTGATCATTCTAGCAGTATTGAAGATGTCGAACTGCAATATAAGCAAGCAACGATTGCTTTATGTGAAGCACTATATCATCTTGGAGTAAAATTTGCCGTGTATGCTTTTAGTACCGAAGCTAGACAAGTAAAATGTTGGATAATAAAACCTTTGAATATTAAATGGTCGACTATTAGTGCACGACGGCTAGCACAAGTGAAAGCAAGTGGCGGGACTCCACTTGCAGAGATATATGGGCTGCTACTACCAATTACAAAATCATTTAAGCCCGAGATAATGGTAACGTTGACTGATGGTGAACCATCCGATTCTGATGCTGTGCGTCAAATGGTTCTTTCTTATAGAAAGATGGGTATAAACATGGTAGCACTTGGTGTAGGAAGAAACATAAACGATTCAGTGGGTATAGCTCATAATCTAAAATATCTGAATTACCAGAAAACTCTTGCTGTCAGCAGGCTGCAGGATATACCTAAAAAAGTTATAAACCTATTGCGGATCTAGATCTAACAGCAAGTAACACATGCTATCTAGATCTGAAGGAACTAGACGTCGTTAATGTTCGACGTTCAACGTTGAAACAAGACGATCAATCCTCAAGGATTCAAACGAAATTTACAATGAACCTATGTCTGATCGAACAGTCTTTCTATGATATCACGATTAAACCTAAGTTTCTGACAGGACAGTCAACAGGCGCACATTTCAATATACTGTGTTGATGCACACACATTACAAAAAGTTTAAGAGATTACTTAAACACCGTCATCACCAGAGTTGTGTTCAGAATTCTTTTTCCTTCTTTCGCACAACTAGTTGATTGTTTACTATCTCATAAGCTAGTGATTCATTGTGCTTAAGATCTAGTTGGCTGGCTACTTCTATGTTGAACGTCAAAGTAAGAATATTTTTACCGATCATCGCCGTGGCGTTGCCAAACACATTTGATTTATGCTGTTGTGATGAACCAAATTGCTTTTTATGATGTTTCATTTTCTACACCATATATCTTAAAACACTAATTCCATAAATACATTAACAAATAGCATATTTCAAATGCATCTTTGAAATTCAATGACAAACGTTGAAAATTTATTTTTTGAAAAAAATTTCATACAAAGCATATGTGTTGTTCATTATGCTTTAGTAGTTGATTCAATATCGATGCACATAATGGAGAGTCTATTTAAAAAAATGCCAGCAGCCTTTTGGATATTTATATAACCAAACCTACCTTTAGCAAGTCAGGCTATTTAGCAGTCCCTCATATGATCCTGTTATCTTTTATCTATAATCAAGGACTAACTATTTTGGCCACAATAATTTCAAAATGTAACAAAATACAAATTTATTGAGATTGACTTGAGATATGCGATTTAATATAAACTGACGATTTTCATTTTTTTGCTTTTTCCCAGTCTGAGAGAAACAAGGCAAGACCTTTATCAGTCAGAGGGTGGGCAAGCATTTTTCCTAAAATTTCGGGGGGAAGTGTCACTATATCAGCTCCTATCATCCCTGCCTCAATAACATGGATAGGATGTCTTATACTTGCTACAAGAACTTCGGCCTTAAATTGATAATTCCTGAAAATTTGCATAATTTCTTTAATAAGAATCATTCCTTCGTTTCCTATATCATCCAGTCTGCCGATAAATGGACTGACGTAAGAAGCACCTGCCTTTGCTGCCAAGATGGCCTGATTCGAAGAGAAAACAAGCGTGACATTTGTATTGATTCCATCTTCTTTAAGCTTTCTAACAGCTTTCATACCATTAGCGGTCATTGGAATTTTGACAATGACATTTTGACCAAACTTCTTTAACTTATGTGCTTCTTCTAACATTTCGTCCGTTTCAGTGGCTATAACCTCGAGACTAACCGGTCCCTTTACAATTTTAACAATTTCTCGCATTAATTCAGCAGGATTTTGGTCTTCCTTTGCTAGGAGTGTAGGATTTGTTGTAATACCGTCCACGAGTCCCATGTCATTATAGGTATTGATAGCCTTCAGATTAGCAGTGTCGAGAAATATTTTCACTTTTTTATTCTTCTCCTTGTATCGACTACTGCTTGCGCTATTTTAGTACTGGTTAATTCATATTTTTCCATAAGTAACTCAATTTCTTCATCCCTAGCAGATTCTCCAAATGAGTCATTAATGCCTATCCTCCTGATTGGCACAGGATAGCTTTCTACAGATGCTTCGGCCACAGCTCCGCCAAGTCCTCCAATAATATTATGTTCTTCTGCGGTAACTATAGCGCCTGTCTCCTGGCCGCATTTCTCTATGAGATCCTTATCGATAGGTTTAATTGAAAACATATCTACAACTCTACATGAAATACCGTGATTTGCTTTCAATGTGTTTGCTGCTTCCAATGCTCTTACCACCATTAATCCACATGCCATGATTGTTGCATCTGAGCCTTCACGTAAAATATTTCCTCTACCTAAATCAAATACAGCGCTTTTTGTATATATGACCTCGCTAGAAGGCCTAGCTAGTCTGACGTAAAATGGTCCTGGAGTGTTCGCTACTGCCATGATCAAATGTCTTACCGATACCCCATCGGCAGGAACAATAACACGCATATTTGGAATAGATCGCATAGTAGAAAAATCTTCGATCTGCTGATGTGAAGCTCCATCAGGGCCTACAGTCAAGCCAGCATGTGATACAACGAGCTTTACATTGAGATTAGGATAGCAAATTGCGTTACGTATTTGATCTAGACACCTGCCAGGAAGAAATGCTGCATATGTGCTAGCAAATGTAATTTTACCCGATATCGCAAGGCCAGCTGCTATCGAGACAAGATTTGCCTCTGCAATCCCAACATTAAACATTCTATCTGGGTATCTATCTCCGAATTTCTTAGTCTTGATGGAATCCGTAGTGTCCGCTCCAACGCAAACTATTTCTTGACGAGATTCACCTAATTCTAACAAGGTATCAGCATATACACTTCTCATATCTTGTGTCTTTTTTTCACTACTTAATTGCATGAAGCTCTCCTTCTATTTCAAGCTCACTGGCTAATGGAATCAATATATGTTTACGTATCTTCATCCAGTCTGATCTTGTTCCAATATTAGTTGCGTGTTCGATCAGCCTTTTTTCCAGTGCTACATTTGCTTTATGTCTCAGCTGAATTATTGCTCCATGGATATCGGAGCTTCCATATACTGCACTCCCTGCAACGAGAATTCGTGCACCAGAATCATATACCTGTTGCAAATTGGTTGCATCGATTCCTCCATCAGCCTCAATGTACCCTTTAAAGCCATGTTCCCTAAGTTTTCTGGTTGTCTTTACCATTTTTGGCAAAACTTCTGGAATGAATTTTTGTCCTGCAAAGCCAGGATTTACTGACATAATAATCACGACATCTATATCCTCTGTGTGCGAATAAATCCAGTCTGGGAGATCGGTGGAAGGATTAATGGCGACCCCAGGACTTATGCCACTATTAAGTAATTTCTCCTTAATAGTCATAAACTCATTTTCGTAGCACGTTTCTACATGAACTGTAATAATATCACACCTAGCGTCTATATAGTCTTGTACGTGTTTTAATGGATCTTCAATCATGAGATGGACATCGAACGGTAAACTCGTGATTCGACGCAATTTTCTCACAGTCTCATCAAAGAAAGTAGTATTGGGGACAAATCTTCCATCCATGACGTCTAAATGAATGATATCTGCACCACCACGTTCAGCTTTTCTAACCTTTTCTTCGTAGTTTTCGCGTTCTCCAGCAATAATAGATGGTGCAATTAAACATTCGCTCTCAAGCTCTTGTAACAACACAGGTGTGTGTTTTCTTGGAGGAGCTTTGCCATGCCATTGGGGATTATTAGTCATATGTTTAATTCCATTTCCCTTAATTGTATTAGCTACGACTAGAGTAGGTTTATCTTCTATTTGACTTGCTCTATTCAGAGCATCAATTATTTGTTCAACTTTATGTCCATCTATTTCTATGACATTCCAATTAAATGCTAGCCACTTGTCGCGCAATGGATCAAGAGGCATTACATCTTCTGTAAAACCATCCTGCTGTATACGATTCCGATCTAATATTGCAACAAGGTTGTCCAACTTGAATTTTGGGGCAGCCATAGCCGCCTCCCAGACCTGTCCTTCATTTGATTCTCCATCTCCAAGCAACGTGTATACACGATTTTTCTTTCCGTCAAGTTTATTCGCAATGGCAATACCTATCGATACAGAGAGCCCTATACCCTCCGATCCGCCTGAATACTCTACACCTGGTACGCTGTGATGCTTTTGATGTTGTGAATATCTTACTGGATGCCCCTGCAGACGGGCACCGATTTTTCTTAAGGTCTTTATTTCTTCAGTAGGAAAGTATCCTGCTATTGCTAATGTGGCATAATATCCTGGAGCTGAATGTGCTTTTGAGTTTATAAAGTAGTCTCTTTCATTCCAATCTGGTTCTGAAGGATTGTGTCTCATCTTCCTGAAATATAGCGTGCCCATAATCTCCGCCGCGGAAAAAGAGGCGCCAGGGTGACCGGAGCCTGCTTCTGCAATGCCCTGGATTGCAAGCATGCGTATATCTCGTATTTTCCTTTTCAGATCGAGATACCTCATATTAAAAGCCATGTTGGGGACTACCATCCAACTCCGAATATCATGTACAAAAAGCCAATTAGCGAGGATAAAAACATATGTCTCTTACCCACATTCATGCAGATTAAAAGACGTGAACATAAAACATTGTTAACAGTATTGTATCATGTTGTAGATTCATGGTCAGAAACATATTTGACTCTTATTTCATGATATGTATAGAGCTATCATGCTCATCCACCTTTCCTAAGTTTTGAAAATGATTGTAAAACAAAATTGAAAATAGATCTAATAGTGTCTAAAAATTAATTCATACCGTCTTCGCTAGTAGTGCAGTGGAACTTTTTAATGCTGATTGTATATAATCGGCCCATCTGTCATTAGTTTTTCAATCAAACAGAAGTTAGTTTTAGAAATGATTTGTATAGCCAATAGCCGTATTACCTGTTTGGATTAACTTCAATAGTTTAAAATAAAGTGTACCATTAGAACCAATCTATGGTAGAGATTACAGTAGAATCGAAATTTGATCAGCATAAGAACAAGACATCGATCTTGATAATAGGAATCTTTGAAAATGAATGTGAATCTTTGCATTTAAATGGAATTGATGCGTCCTTAGCCACTACAATAAATGAAATCATCAACAATAAAGAGTTCAAAGCAGTACTTGGCTCTAACATTATTTTCTATATGCCAAGCAATGGACAAATAAAAAAAGCTATGCTAATAGGCCTTGGTAAGCGAGAAAAGTTTACAAAAGAAACAGCAAGAATCGTTGCAGGAAAAGCGGCTTTAAAAGCTAAAGAAATGGGATTGGCAGACATTTCTGTTATTCCATTCTCTAACAAGTTAGATGAAGGTTTGATCGAAGCAACTGCTGAAGGTATTTTGCTTTCATTATATTCCTTTAAGCAATATAAAACAGATGATGAAGCTAGTAATTCTTCGAGCCTCAGGCAGGTCACTGTCATTACAAATTCCGACTCGTCTAAGTATCAGGAAATTATAAAGAAAGTAAATTTGGTAATCCAAGCTGTATTTTTTGCACGAGATCTCGGAAACCTTCCCCCAAATGAATGCTCTCCAGCATATTTAGCAAACGTTGCTACATCACTTGGGAATGAGTATCAAATGAAGGCAAGGATTATTGATAGATACGAAATGGAATCAATTAAATTAGCAGGAGTTGTTGCGGTAGGGAAAGGCAGTAATAACCCGCCTAAGATGATAATTGTAGAATACAACGGAGCTCATGCTGAACAAAGGCCGTATCTCCTAGTAGGAAAAGCAGTTACTTTTGATACAGGAGGCATATCGTTAAAACCTGGGGATAAGATGGATGAGATGAAATTTGATAAATGTGGTGGATGCACAGTTCTTGGTATACTAAAAGCGGCATCGTCATTAAAAATCCCAGTGAATGTTGTGGGGATAATCCCTTGTGTTGAAAATATGCCCTCCGCAACATCGTACAGACCAGGAGACATAATACAAATGCATAACGGCAAAACAGTTGAAGTATTGAATACAGATGCAGAAGGCAGAATCATCCTTGCAGATGCAATATCATATGGTATCAATTCGTATAATCCTAAAGCAATTATAGATTTGGCAACATTGACCGGTGCATGCATTATTGCTCTTGGTGCGAACGTTGCTGCGGCTATCGGAACCAGTAAAGAGCTTATAAATAAGTTAACGAGGATATCCCAAGAAACTAATGAAAAAATATGGGAGCTTCCATTATTCGATGAATTCCATGATCAACTAAGAAGCAATGTTGCAGATATCAAGAACATTGGTGGCAGGCCAGGAGGTGCTATAACTGCGGCTGCTTTCCTATCAAATTTCACTGACAATATTCCATGGGTACATTTGGACATAGCTGGAACCGCTTGGACTCAAGAAGGAACATATGAGCGTAGCTATAATCCTAAAGGTGCAACAGGATTTGGATTAAGGACGATAGTAAAATTACTGGCAGAGGAAAGCAGTAATACTAAGATATGAAATTATTGTATGCTAACACCTTTATCTATTGTATAGTGACGTGATTTTGGTTTCGTACCAGGATGCACAATGGTATTAGCAAGGTTCAAATCTTCATTCTGCAGAATGATTAAAAAATATGCAATTAACTATTATTTAAATTATGTCTAATCGATTAACTATATTTGATACTGAATTCGTATATGAATTATTGCCTATATTCCAAATGGACAATCTTGTAGAAGAGCTATCCTCTGCTGGTATCAACTGTAAGATAGGAAAGATGCAGACAGATGTTCCTCCTGCTCTGTGTCCGTACTTTGAAAGATGGTTACAAAATAGAGATGGTTTTCTTAAGATCTATAATGGGAATATCGACTATATTGGTGTTGAGGATGTCGTACGCATGGGACCATTTTTTAATGTTTATTGTATATTGGAAAACAACCAGATTATAGAAAACGACGAAAACATTTTGAAACTATTATGTGCTAGACCATACTTTGATCTTCGTAACGGACGGGTAACGAAACTTGGTTGGAGCGGTGGTATACTTGCAGATATTTTAACAGCTGATAACATCCTATGTTCTTATTTTACCAAAAATATAATGAAAGAGGAGGTCAGAAAAATATCAGTTAAAGTAACAAATTATGCATGCATTGTAGAAACGCAAGTATGGGAACCAGGCGGTTTAGCATCAATATACGATGTAATTGATCGTATAGGACTTAACGTTAAGGAGCTACTAAAAGGTATTCATCTTGGAGATGATATTGATTGGAGATAATAAGCCTCAGAACGTCGCGTGTATAAATATTTTGAAAATAAACATACGGCTGGGGATCACCAACAAGGTCATCGCCTGGCTTGGCGGCAAGCCATGGCCGCACTATGTAAAGTTTCACTAGGCGGTTGTCCGTTGAGTTGATCTCTTTACGGCATAGGTATGGTTTTGCAAAAATTACTAAGAATTGCATTATATGATTTTATAACCACAGAGTTCAGCATCACATTATAGCAACATTCCTGTCCTTTTTTATTAATGCTCCTACTATGATTTGCCCATCAGAAGCAAGATAAGACTCGACTAAAAAACGAGTTTGGTTTTCTTGTTTTGCTTTATCATATATATTTGGTGGAAGTTGAATCTTTACCATTTGTACAAAATATCTGTGAAAGATATCGCTCGTTACCAATAATAAGTAACATTATCGAAATTAGTAACCATGAACCCATATTCAGTTAACCAATGATTTATTCTTTCATTTCTTCTTTGGTTCTCATTAGTTAAACAGCCCTACTCCTAAAGATGGAGCAAAAATTTCTGGCCAGTGTTCTTCGAACTGTGTAAAGGGCATTAAGAGTCTATTGGCTTTAGCTTCTTCTTGCAATGGGCGTTGCAATTCTTGTTTTAGATGGTTTATACGACCGTTGTTATTATACTACCAGCATAGCCATGATGATGAGGATATGCTTCCATCCACCTGATTTGCTTGCGTAAAATAGTAGTAATCTTGAAAAGCTGCTTAGTAGATAGTTATCCCGCTTTGGGATCATAGAACTGCAAATACATACAGGCTGTAGAACAATGTTCATAGTCGCATCCGCTATTGGCTGATTTTTCGCTAGGAGGTTCTTGAACTTGACAACTAGAACAAAATAATAATATTATAAAATAAATTTTATACCTGTATTCTCAATTTTACCGAGACTAAAAGAGCGTTCTATCTTAGCATTTCTATAAGTATTACGATATATGATCAATACAAGGTAATTTGATTTGACGCCAGCACTGCTGTTTTCCAACCGCTTTCGCAGGTCAGTATATCAGCAGCGTCGACAGGTTTGACTGCCGGGTTCGGAATGGGACCGGGTCGCACCCTGCCGCTATGGCCGGCTGAAATCTCTGTTGTAAAGGGGCTAATTTAATCTTCCCATTGTAACCTATACAGCCACACTAGAGATTTTACCAATATCAACGGTGTATAAAAGGCATAGCTCAAGAGTCATGCTGTCTTGGAAGCAATAATCTAATTTGATTTGATTTTGTATGTACTATCAGAGACATAGATTTTGTCTTATATCGCTTATCTACTTAAACAATTTGACCAATGCAGCATTGAACAATCGATACAGTATCCTGATAAATACCATACAAAACTCAATTCAATGCTATGATCAGGTAATTTCCTATCAAAAATACTAAGATTTAGAAAGCATGGTCATAATGCTGAGCTTATGACCATTATTATATGCAGGTCACACACAATCTATATAACGCATTAATGCAAAAAATTACCGTATAGCGTTGGGAGATTCGGCAGGATTTACACACAGGGTGGCAGTTTTGGACCAAGAGTTGTGCCAACCTAAGAAATGTGGTCTAGAATGTATAATCTACTGCCCAGTAAACAAGACTGGAGGAGAATGCATAGTTCAACGACAGGAAGATGGAAAGGCGGTAATCTCAGAAGATCTTTGCACTGGCTGCGGCATTTGTGTAAAGAAATGTCCCTTTGACGCAATCGTTATTGTTAACTTGGCCAAAGAATTGGGGGAAAATAAAATCCACCAGTACGGCATTAACTCCTTTAGACTATACCGTCTTCCAACACCAAAGAAAGGATCTGTTGTCGGTTTGCTCGGAAGAAATGGGATTGGTAAATCCACTATAGTAAATATTCTATCTGGAAATCTCAAGCCCAATTGTGGTAGTTACGATAAGGAAACGACATATGAGCAAATTATAAAATACTTCCACGGAACAGAATTGAAATCTCATTTCGAGAAGATTGCTTATGGAAATATACGGGCTTCAATTAAACCTCAGCTTGTTTATCTTATTCCAAAAGCGTTTAAGGGAACTGCGTTAGAATTATTAAAAAATTATGATGAGAGAAAAGTGTCCGATGATTTAATAGCTGAACTTGGACTAAAGGATGTCCTTAGCAGGAACATAGATCAATTGAGTGGTGGAGAACTGCAAAGATTGGCGGTGGCGGTGGCTGCTGCTAAGGATGCTGACTACTACTTTTTTGATGAACCATCGTCTTACAATGACATTTATCAGAGGCTTGCTGTTGCCAGAGTTATCCAAAATCTTGCAAGCGAGGGAAAGAGCGTTATGGTTGTAGAGCATGATATGACATTATTAGATTATCTTTCAGATTACATCTATATTCTGTATGGTGAACCAGGGGCCTATGGAATCGTTTCTAGTCTGCAGAGCACAAAGATTGGCATCAACAATTTCCTTGAGGGATTCAGCCCAGCGGACAACGTAAGATTTAGGGAAAGACCCTTCAAGTTTGAAACTAGAAGTTCCGTCCAGGATATGATTTCAGACGTTGTTATTGCTAGTTATACAAATATTGCCAAGTCATTCAAATCCTTTGATTTAAAAGTATCTTCGGGTCAGCTCAGAAGAGGGGAGATCTTGGGCGTTATAGGTGCTAATGCATTAGGAAAAACTACATACATGAGGATGCTAGCAGGAGTAGAGAAACCTGATTCAGGCAGTATTGAAATTGCTTCTCGAATTTCGTTTAAACCTCAATACCTCAATCAGGATTATGATGGCGACGTGCGTTCACTTTTATATGTGGCACATGGCAAGGAGATCGAAAATTCTATGCTAGAAGAGCAGATTTTGATTCCAATGGGAATGAAAAAGCTATACGATAAAAATGTCAGGAGCCTCAGTGGGGGAGAGCTGCAGAAGGTTGCAGTGACGACATCATTATTACGCGAAGCTGATATTTACGCGCTAGATGAGCCATCTGCCTTCTTGGATGTAGAGGATAGGATCGCA
>JBKPMB010000057.1:0-8192 GCA_046731995.1 Thermoproteota archaeon
CTCTTATTGCTATTGCTACTTTTATTATTTTAATACCAATTTTTGCGTCAGCAGTTATTATTACCACGAAGCAATCCGCATTTGCAGATGGCTTAACGCAAGAGCAATTATCAGCCTCATTAGGAAATAGGAAGGCTGATTTGCTTATCAAGATGAACCCACCTGTTGTTACAACGGAGACCTTGGGACAAGGTCAAAAACCTACTGTTGAATTTAGACTGTTCGATTCAAATACAAACCAATCATTTAGTCATGTGACATATTATGTTATTTTGGAAAAAGATGGTAAAAGGCTGCTTTCCGATATGTTCCACGATCATAATGGTGATCTTAAAATCCAAGTAAATCCCATTAATGCAACAAGTAAAGCAGCAGCTACTTCTACTAGTCTTAGCGGAGGTGAACAGGATCCCCTATTGGGTATATTAACTGCAACACAAAGTGATCCTATAACCGTATCAGGTCCAATATTTGTAAGAGGTGGATTGTATCATTTCATAGTGAGAATAGAAACAGTAGATTCGGATTATTCGATGCTTCCATACAATCAAGAACCTACATATGATAGCTGGTTAAGTATTGGTAATACTGTTAACAAACAAATAAGCATAGATGGCAAACAGATTCCAGTTAAGATCATATCTTATTATGACAAACTAAGTAACTTTGGATTTGATAACAAAAATATGCAAATAAATTTTGATATGCCATTTAATTGGAATGTAAGCAGAATAAATAACACTAGTATTTTTGTTCATGAAGAGGTAACCGTACCAAAAGCAAATGCTTTTACCGCTAAGGCATCTTTTGTTGGAAAAGTAAATGGCATAGATATTTCAAAGAATGTCATGGTAGATAATACTAGTCCTGAAAAGGATGTTATTCATGTTATGATACCAAAGAATAATCTAATTCAGCTTGCAGATCAAGTGAATAAAAATGGACAGGCAGCTACCGGATTAATGAAATTTACTTTACAACCAGGAAGAACAGGAGGAGCAGCAACAATGTCTTCAGGCTCAATGGGAGGAATGCCCATGTCAATGTCATCCAGTAAATAGTAATGGTAGTTGGTTCTAATTGATATTGAATAAATTGGCATTTTCTTCTTCTTTTGTGTTATTTTTATCATCATTATTCTTAATGATGCTAACAATTACTATTGTTGTTCTGTCTTTGAATACTGGTGCTCTTGGACAAAATTCGTCTTCTTCTACCTCATCATCTTCTTCTAATGCAACTACTACAGAACAGACATGGATAGACAAATTAAACAACCTTAAAATACAGTTTGGATATTTACCGGCAAAACCAATTATCGATGCACCTACTCAATTAAAGTTTAGCGTACAGAATCTGCAAACTGGTGAGCAGTTAAAGAATCTCTCTGCGAGGGCTGTTGTGTTAAATAACGTTGGAGGACAACAGAGATCCTTTAAATTTACTAATATAACAGCAGCTCCGGATGGTACCTATTCTGTGAAATATCTATTTCCTGATTCAGGTTTATATCAAGTGATTACAAAAATAGGTTCAAATGATTTCACAAGTTTAGCATCATTTAATTTATCTGTTCCATTTGCACCACTTGGTACTGTAAATGTGGGCAATTTGAATCCACTAACTCTTCCTGCAATAGCAGGAATTATTGCTGCTACAGCTGGAGTAGCCTTGATATGGAAGATTAAGAAAAGATAAGTGAAGTATATAATCAGTAACTATTTTGTAAGGTGAATCTCTTTCAGAATTAGATATTGTTGCAGTACCGGTAAAATTTCATTGTGCTAGTGCTACATGATCAAAAAATAGATTCAAAAAATTACAGTAGGTTTCTTTTCCCTATTTTGCTATTTCTAGAAAATGTATATTATAGATTATCAATTAGGCTCCTTTTAAGCATGTAATTTTGTTAGTATTTATATATAGAGAGATCATTACTAAGATAATAATATGCATGTTAGAAGGACGCCTCGACTGATAGGAATAGTCACAGCTGCGATAGCACTTGCTGCACTGGTTAGTGTCAGTAGCGGCAGTCTGGTAACTTCATCACATGCACAAGGCGAGCAAAAGTTCACTGCTAAGATGACAGGTAAAGATGAAGTACCTCCACATGATACTAAGGCGACAGGAAATGCAGAATTTACCCTAAGTGCTGATGGAAAAACTATGTCATACAAGGTTGATGTTATGAATATAGACAAAGTAACAGTGGCACATATACATCAAGGTAAAGTTGGAGAAAACGGACCTCCTGTAGTTTGGTTATTTAACTCCTCTTCAAATCCAACTGGACCAATGAATGGCAAGTTATCAGAAGGAAAGATTACTTCAAGTGATCTTGTGGGACCATTGAAGGGAAAACAAATCTCTGACCTAGTCAAGCTGATCAATGACGGCAATGCATATGCTAATGTTCATACACAGCAAAATCCCAAGGGAGAAATTCGAGGACAAATATCTAAATAATACTACATAATTATCCTTATTTTTTGTGTTAATTATATTTGATTGATTGATTATTGTAACGAGAATCATATGTATCATTACAACTACATTTCCTTTCGCCTCTATCAAATTTTTTTCAAGCATAAATGACTAATGCTATCGCAGTATTGTATAAGATATACTGATGACTGATATCTGAACTTCATGTTTGTAACTTCATGATTAGCAGTGACCTCTAAAATAGATGCTATTATTTTCTATCTTATCTCTATATTTCATACAGGGTTATTTAGTTACATTTTACATGCATAAGGCGAATGAGCAAGTACAAAATGTTATTCTCATTTATGAGACATTATTAAAATGTACCACATAATGGTTAAATGTTATTTAATAATGCAGATTTGGACTGTGTGTTTTTAGCTAATGCCCTTTTGAACATGGACAGGAAGGGATGCTGAAATTATATTTCCTTCTCTCCTATCCATGTTGACTTATAAGACGGTAATATTCTTTGTGGCATATGAGACGATTAAACTAATATTACCTCTAGTACATTAGTCGAATGTACCATTGACTTCATATATTTGTATAAAGAATTTTCTCCATTGAATCGTACAGCGTCTTTACAGCTTTCAACAATAGCAGCCGTAGTTATAGTTCTCGTTTGTGGGATTGATTTAGATAGATCAGGTGGTCGTCATTACTGGTGCTATAGAATATAAAACAAAAAGACCGTCAAAATCGCAGTAGCAAGGCAGTAAACCAGAGGAAAACAAAAAGGCTCATTGTGATCGGTCTGATAGTGGTAGCGATATCAATAGGTATTAGTTTGGCTGTCACGTCCTACAAATTGCTGCCTAGCTCTAGCTCAGTGTTGTCAGTAGATGAAATACAATGTAATGCTAGCGAGCAGCTTCTATTTCACATACATGCACACCTGGATGTATTTGTAAATGGTCAGCTCATGTATATTCCACCACAAATAGGTATTATTCCTGACAAATGTATTTACTGGTTACATACACACGATAATTCTGGTATAATACATATTGAATCACCTATAAAGAGAGATTTCACATTAGGACAATTCTTTGACCTTTGGAAGAGCAAATTGAACGATCGTGAAGTATTTAACAAGACATTCAATAAAACAGGCAACAACAATATGCCTCAAATATACATAAACGGAAACAAGTTACCAATTGGAACAAACTATAGAGATGTCAAACTACATGCACATGATGAGATTGCATTGATTTATGGAACACCGCCAACTGACATACCTTCTAAGTATGACTTTCCACAAGGATTATGATTGGAATCGATTATTTTGCATACATTGACAGACTTTAATGATGGTTAGAAATGATAAGCGATGATGGCGCGGACTCAATGAGTACAAAACAAGCTGTTGCGTACGTCAGGCTTTTGCCTTGCGGCTTATCACCCAATTCTATCCACACCATCATCAAATAAAATTATGCAGGATATAGTAATGAATTTTCTGCTTCCCACATGATATTATTTGAGTATATGCGTATAGTATGATATGCTATCGAGGTTAATCAAGATTATACAGCTAAGACATTGATTTTAGATAAGAGCATTAAAAATCTTGTATTACTCTTCTTGGCCACCAGAATATCACCATTTTCAACTACGAAAGGATCTTGGAGTGATCAACCAAACATACATTCCTGATAATGTAGTGGTTAATCCTGGTAATACTATGATGTGGTTTAGTAATGATGTTGGACATTCTCATAATATAACGCTAACTGATAAAAACTGGAATAACCATTTGCAACTAGATACTATCGTGTTTCAAGAAAAAATAGAAAAATATGGTAGTGTCATTATTTTCGGTTGCTTCTTTGTTTAGCTATGACTTTTAGGTTGTCCTTATTAACCCGGTGCACCAGGCATGATTTCATTGACACCAATTGTTATTCCGCTGCTTGCAGGGAATGTTATTGTTTGAGTAGATGGATTTTGGATAGCTATGTCCGTTTGAATGACCTTCTTTGCCATGTCAGATCCAACATCTACATGGTATATGCACATGTTTCCAGGCTGAGATAGTTCCTTTACAACCTCTGGTTCTATAGGCTTAACGTCTGGAGCTGATCCGATGAGCACATCAACTACGGGTTTAGAATTGCTGTCACATGGTACATGCAATGCTATGTGTCCATTCTTTATCATGTATGGAGTTGAGTCATAAAGGTGCAGGAATCCCTTTGATGGGATTGACTTTCCCTCTAAAAGTAATGTAACAGTATCTCTTGTCACTGTAGTTTGATTTGTAGTGCCACCACCGCCTTGTGTTCCAGTCATATTCATACCTGACATAGAAGTTTGGTTGGTTTCCTGTGCTAATGCAGTTTTAATTCCACTATTGCCAGCCATGAATGCTGTTGATGCGATAACTGCAGCTAAAAGCCCAAACATCAGCAATTTCATTTCGTTTCTTTTATTTTGCATTAAGGGCTAGTCAACGACTGTTATAAATAAGTTTTATAGTACACTCGTCGAAGTGCAGTGAGTCTGGTACACTCATCCAATGTACCACAGATAATATATCATATGCTAGTCTTACTGTCCTTTCTCTGCATGCCCATATACAACGTTTTCACATGTATATGGGTAGCCTTTTCTTTCTACTTATGTTCAAGAACTATGAGCAGTTTAAGTCTTAGTTTAATAAATAAATCTATTGCTTATAGAGGCGCACATTTTTTAATACAGCTATTCTCATTATCGATGTAATGAAAGTTGTACATGTTGAGCTTCATCCAACTCTTATAACAGCTTATCATTTGCAACTAAAAAGCTTCTAACGAAGATCTATGTGTGCGTTCAACTTAACCTATTTGTTCGATATTTGTACCAATTGACTTAAATTATCGTTTTTGCTATTGAATATGTAGTAGTATGCAGAAAGGCGGAGCTACTGTGGGCCAGCGGCATGGTTCTATAAGCAAGCTCACTTTATTAGCTATCATTACAGCGTCTATAATAGCAATTTTATGGATACCAGTGATTATGCCACATATAACGCATCCTACTATGATCTATCATATCTCTCTGCATACAATAAGTGTCATTATTGCTGTTTTTCTAAGCGTTGTATCAATTCTTGCATACAGGAGAAACAACAATAGTTTAAGGTTACTGTTTATGAGTTTGGGTTTCTGCTTGCTAGCAGGAATTGAATTCTTATATCTGTTTCATGCCACGGCAAATATTTCAGATGTAATAATACCTATAGTAGATGTAGAATTATCCCATGCTATTCTTTTGATAATGCTGACTTTGTTTGGCATTGGTATATTGAAGGTGAATAAGACGGTATGAAGGATGTGACGATATCAGCATCTATTACTACTACTAGTTTTGACAACATATCCCTAGAACAAGAAAAAGACCATTTAAGTGAAATACAAAATAAGCTCATAAAATATATACACTCACAGCCAGGTATACGATACAGAGAGCTTCTTAGAGTATTTGGTCTTAGCAATGGAGTTCTAACATATCATATAACAAACCTTGAGAAATCTGGATGGATAATTGCTGATAGAAGTATTAACAACAGAGTCACACGATATTACCCAAATAACATACCAGTTGAAGAAACCGATATCATAGGATACATCAGGAACAATGCTGCAAGACAGATCATATTATTTATTCTAGAACATGACTCATGTACTTTTAATGAGATTATAGAATATACAAAGAAGGCACCTTCCACTATATCATGGCATCTCAAAAGACTTAAAGACTCTGGTATAATTTCTATCCTTTATAATAATACTAGTCGTTGTCAGCAGCTGTATAAAATTAGGGATTTTGAATCAATAACAAGTGTATTGTCTAAGTATAAAAAGAGCTTTGCAGTAGATACAATAGTAAATAATTATACTGAGATTATGGAAAATCTATAGTAATAGGTATGAAGCACATTATGATAAATGACAATAATGTATTGTAAACAAATATCACCTGTATAGTCTGATCGCCTTAACTGTTCATTTTGAGCACGATTTTTAGTATTTTCTTCAGGCGATATACAAGGTGGTATATGATCTGGCTCAAATGACATATCGCCTGGGTTATCTTTAGTGATTTGAGCACGATTTTCAGGGCCCAGGCGATAAGGTTGTTCAGGCGATATATGTTCACTCTCTTAACTACTACAAGACTAAATTATCTATTATGAGGCCTAGACAATTTTCCGACAATAGGAATATCGACACCACATCTCGGATAGTATTAGTCCTTATCTAGTCCAAGCTATAATCTTATTACCACTGCCTTTTGAAATACATAAAGCTAAGTTAGTTGATAAATATGGTGTTGTCCTTGTTAGTAGCAGTACAGATTCACCTAAGCGTGCAAAATGCAAGTGTTCTGAAAAACACGCATGGAGAAATGCAATAAATGAGCACAAAAATGCAAGTGGAGTGGCGTCGGGCTAAAGTGTTGGAGTTGCTAAGTAAAGGTGATAGTCAATCGGAGATAGCAAAACTATTGCAAGTTGATTTATCCATTGTCAGCAGAGACGTATATTTTCTAAGGCAGCAAGCAAAGTCCAATATCAAAAAATACATAGACGAAAGGCTGCCAGAAGAGTATGAGAAATGTATGGTTGGATTAAATGCAATCACAAAAGAAGCATGGAATACAGCAGCTAATACAGAAGATAAAAGAGAAAAGATACAAGCATTATCGTTAGCAAAGGAATGCTATTCTATGAAGCTTGAATTACTTACAAACGCAACTGTAGTAGACGATGCTATTAGGTTTGTATCTCAGAAGTCGAAAGAGAATCTAAAATCTAGTCATGGCAACGAAGATGACAAAGAATCAAACGAGCCTGATTATGATGAGGACAATGATCAACTTGAGGATGAGCAAGAAGAGGAAACGCAAGAAATACCAACTAATCAAGTTTTCTGAACTAATCCAGTAGTTTGCTATTGTTGTCTCTCTAATGCTTTTCTCCATGCATCTATTTCAGAGTCGAAGCTTTTCAATTGTTCTTTAAATTGCTCGTCACTAATTTCATCAGGTTTTATAAATGTCCAAGTAATAGTTGAACCGTTTCCATTTGGATGCACTCTTACGTACACGTTCCATTCAAGTCCTGCACCTTGAAATATATGGTCAAGTATCTTAAATTCCTGATTAACAGTATGTTTCATCTTGGATCTTCCAGCAATGATATGATCAAAGGTATACCAACCATCGGGATTCTTTTGCATGGAATGAATTGTTCCACCTAATTCCATGTTTTTTGGATTGCTAAAGAAATCAAATGTCTCTTGTGTGCTTCTATGTGTAGTCAACGACTTGACTATGACTTGATGTAATTCATTTTCTTTGCTCATAGTTAGAGATACTGAAAACTATAATTAAATACTCGCTTCCCCCTAAGGAGTAATTAATATAGAAACTGAATGAGAATAATTTAATCAATGATCTTGGTGTTCAGTTAGCTGCAAAGCTTCTGCACTCTATCTCTTTGTCATTGTACTTGTTTGTGCTTTCACTTGCCATCATTTTGAAACGTATTGAAACCATTCAGCTTTAAGAAATAAGAAGCTACAGAAGTATAATCCTTCATAGATAGTCCAAATGCTTCTGAAGCCCTATAAACAGCCTCAGCAGAAGCGGTAGTTGGAAGTGTTAGACCTACGGTGTACGCTGTGCGCAGAGCTAAGTCTAGATCTTTT
>JBKPMB010000058.1:0-9391 GCA_046731995.1 Thermoproteota archaeon
CCTTCAGATAAACTAAAAAGGAATAAGACAGACTCTTTTCTGTGTGATCTAATTCGCTTTGCAGCCTGAGTTTCAAATATCGAAAGAAGATGAAACCGTTGTTTCACTAGTTGAGTACGTATCCAAACCAATTGCATCATCAAAGGTCATTGCAGTACTGTTTTCATCTCTATAGTTAAGGAATATGAATTATCTACGTCCATAATTGTTATTTTATTATCTCGAGGCTTATTGTGATGCTGAATATTGATTTGACTTTTACTTATTGATAGCAGCTCTTCAATATTTAATATGCTTTAATTTGCGTACAATATTCTTTTATATCATATATAGAACACAGATTAAACTAACTATAGACTTTATATCAGCTATATATTATGTCAAATAAAAACAAGGCCGCTAACATAGTCATTTATCGACTCTAAGATCATCTAAAAGTTTGTTTATGTTAGCAGAAGGCTTACTATTTGTATCTGAAATGTGCTGCTTTGATGGAGGGTTTTCTATATAATTAGGTATCCTAGCAACGATTCTCTCCTGATATGTTGGAATGTGTTCATTCTTGTAAAAGATTCCTATAGGGATCTTGTTATCCCATTCATTCGATCTCTCGATCACTTGGGCCATCTTGGCGTTTATCTCGTCTGGTTCATAAACTATGCCATCATATCCTGTTTCTTCAAGTTTATATATCCTAGGCATTTGTCTACCATTTTCAGGATTAATGTTATCTAACCCTTGGAACCATTCCTTTGTGTTGATGTCATTATAAGTTGGACATGGCTGTAATACATCTATAAAAGCTAGTCCTTTGTGTTCAACTGCCTTTCGAATCAAGTCCTTTAAATGTCTTACATCGTACGAGTATCCCCTAGCAATAAAAGTAAATCCTGCCACTAGTGCAAGAGCTATTGGGTTTACAGAATTATTTACGTTTGCTTGTGGAAGCGATTTTGTTTTCATTCCTAGCTTAAGTGTAGGTGCAGCTTGACCTTTAGTTAATCCGTAGACAGCATTATTAAATATTATATATACCATGTCTACGTTTCGTCTACCTGAACTTACAAAGTGACCGGCTCCAATTCCTAAACCATCGCCATCACCACCCACGGCTAGTATCTCTAGATCAGGATTGGATAGTTTTGCGCCTTGAGCGAAGGGCAAAACTCTGCCATGTAGAGTATGTATTCCATAGGTATGAATAAAATGTGGTGTTTTACCCGAACATCCTATTCCAGAGAATATTGCCGCTCTGTGCAGAGGAATTTGCATATCTGACAATGCCATCTGGATCGCATTTAAAATACCAAAGTCTCCACAACCAGGACACCAATCGTTATGAACATCTGTTTTATAGTCGGATAATTTAAGTGCCATATTGTAACACGATTCTCCTAGAAGCCTTCCCGGTGATTATATGCAATAAAGCATTATAAACTTCACTCGAAGACATTGGTCTACCATTATATTTAACAACTTTGTAATCTACTTCACGATTCAAATTCTGACTTATCAACAATCCTAATTGAGATGCATAATTCATTTCGATATCTATCAAAACCTTAGTATTTTCTAACATTTTTTTTACGAGCGCAGTAGGAAATGGATGCATTAGTCTGATTTGAACAAACTTAATCTTTTTTCCTTCCGAGACAAGGCGGTCTATTGCATCTAAAATTGCACCCTTAGTAGATCCCCAACTTACTAACGTGATACCAGTATATGGCTCATTCTGACCATAAGATATTGCTTTATCTTCATCAGGTATTTCATCTAATGCAACATCTAGTTTGCTCATCCGCTTGTCCATCATTCTAATCCTATTATCTGGATCTTCAGTGATATGACCCTCTTCAGTATGTTCATCTCCTGTATTCCAAAATATTCCGTTTTCAGTACCTACCTTTAGGCGTGGAGATATTGGGCTCTCGCCTAGTTTAAATCTTGGATAGTTTCCACCAACTCCGTGTTCAGCTGATGGAGGAAGACTTTCTATTAACCTTCCTCTATCGATGCTGACCCTATGTTGATCGAAAATCTTGCATGTCATGATGCTATTTGCAATGGCTTTGTCAAGCATATGTATTACAGGCATCTGATACCGTTCTGCAAAGTTGAATGCTTTTATAGTGTCATAGAAACTTTCTTCAATATCACCAGATGCGAAGACAATTTTTGGAAATTCGCCATGTCCACAATTAATTGCAAACATCAAATCACCCTGCTCATGCCTCGTAGGAAGGCCTGTAGATGGACCGGCACGTTGGTAAAGTGAGACAACAACGGGAACCTCATTAATTCCTGCCCATCCTAGCGCTTCAGCCATTAGTGAGAAACCTGGACCCGACGTAGCGGTAGCTGTGCGCACACCTGTCAACGCTCCACCTATTGCCATAGTGATAGCAGCAATTTCATCCTCTGTTTGGATAACTACTATAGAATCCTTTTGACCGTCAGATGTTTGTTCTATTATCTGATTAGATTCCAAAAATTCGCTGTCATCGCTCGCGGGGGTTATAGGATAATAGGTTTGAAATCTGCACCCTGCAATTATTTTGCCCATTGCAGACGATTGATTTCCCTGTACCAGAATAGTATCAGAAGATGGCTGTAAAGATTGTAACTTGAACCTAGACGCTGCTGGGTCGAATTTAGATTTAACATAATTATAGGCGTAATTCGCTGCTGCGATATTAACCTCGGCAACCTTGGGTTTTGCTCTAAATACATATTTAATTGCCTTAGAGAGTACTGTTGGATCAAAGTCTAAAATCGCCATTGATGCGGATAATGCCATTACGTTGATCATCCTAGTAAGTTTGCTCAGAGCATGATCATTGGTCTTCTCTGAAAATTCTTTGAGTAGTTCAAAATATGGAATCTTGCAGAGTTCAACTCCATTATCCTTGGCATATGTAAGCATTCCCTGAACAGTCAATGGCTTACCGTTCTTTTCCAATAGCTCAATAATTCGTTTAGAAGCTTGCTCATCTATACTTCGAACCTCTTGGACGGTTGTATTAACAGAATCTGAGTCATAAATTATAATTCCACCTTTGCTTACCTTGTCACTATGTCTGAGTACTGTCTCAGCATCAAATGAAACTAGTACATCTATATCATCTATGTGCGAACGAATTTGCTGGTTTGAAGAAACTCTTACTGTAAAGTAACTATGTTCACCCTTTATATTAGAATAATATTCTCGTTTACCGAAAATTTGTAAACCGGCTTGTGAACAGGCTTTAGAGAAAATATTGGCAGCAGAATCAACTCCGCTTCCTTGAGCCCCACCTATAACCCAAGTTAAAGAGTCTGAGATTTTTGAATGGGCCATTTTCAAATGTAGCTTCTATTTACCTGCTTTTAATGCTTTAGAACAAGAAAATAGAAAACCAATGTGATCATCCACCACCAGTTGCAGCATCGTAGAGGCAACATTCACAAGCATCTAGCTCACCACAATAAGGACAGGTACACATACAGGCTTCGAGAGGATTTCCGCATTTGTCACAACTGGTTCCATCTTCCACATGTGCATCCATAGCAACATCTATCAATGTATTATCATATATTGTGTTTTTTTAACTTATTATAGTTTTCAAATTATCTATGTATTTTGATTTATGTTTGCCCTGAGACCCCCATTTCTATACATGATCTCAAATTGGGCATAATACATCTATAATACAGGAGCTAATTCATTAACCTGTTACTAAATAAGCCCTATATGATAAATACTATGACTACCTGTTTCATAATTGTAGATCGAAGAACAATAAACAATAGGAAAACTAATAACTAAATAGAGCTCTCTAAGAATTAGAAGTAATGACAATATCTCTGGCTGCTGAACTTGAATCTATGGGCTTAAAACCCACAAGCTTCAAAAATACCCACATCTCTAGAGGAACTACTTTAATTAAACGTGGTTTTGCTCATATGCAGAAACATGGCGTAATTATGGATGTTACTAACGTAGAACAAGCACAAATAGCAGAAGAGGCCGGTGCAGTAGCAGTCATGGTTTTAGATAAACTTCCATACGATGTAAGAAAAGCAGGTGGTGTAGCCAGAACTGCAAGTGTCAGGGTAATTACAGATATCATGGATGCTGTTACTATACCCATAATGGCAAAGTGTAGAATTGGTCACACTACTGAAGCAAAAGTGTTGGAATCAAGTGGTGTAGATATGATAGATGAAAGCGAAGTTTTGACTCCTGCTGATGAAGAAAGACATTTGTGGAAATGGGATTATATAACACCATTTGTTAATGGTGCCAAGAACCTAGGCGAGGCCTTAAGAAGGATAGAAGAAGGGTGTGCAATGATTAGAACAAAAGGTGAGCCAGGAACAGGCAACGTTGCTGAAGCCGTTACTCATATTAAGTGGGTAAATAACGAAATTAGGCGAATTAGATCAATTTATCAAGATCAAGATAATCAAGAACTAGTAAAATTCGCAAGAGACTTAAAAGTTTCATTTACACTTCTTGAAGAGACTGCGCGTCTAGGAAGACTACCGGTGGTAAATTTTGCAGCCGGTGGAATTTCTACGCCTGCAGATGCTGCTTTTCTAATGAACCTTGGATGTGATGGGGTGTTTGTAGGCTCCGGTATTTTTAAGGCAGTTGATCCAGCAGAGCGGGCAAGAGCAATAGTACTTGCTACTACATACTTTGACAATCCAAAGATCGTAGCTGAGGCACAGAAAATGGTAGATGAGAAGAAATCTATGCTTGGTCTTGATACAAAGAAGTTAGAATTAAAAATGCAAGAACGGGGCCCATCTAGTTGAAAGACAAAGTCACAATTGGAATATTGGGACTTCAAGGCGACATTGAAGAGAATATGACTGCAGCGAAAGATGCATTGGAGCACATGAGAATGAGAGGTACTGTAAAAGCCGTCCGCTATCCTGAAGAATTCGAAAAAGTTGACGGTTTGATTTTACCTGGAGGGGAAAGTACAGTTATGAGCAATTTAATTGCAATACAAGGAGGTGCACTGCAGACTATTAAAAGACGTATATCCAATGGTATGCCTACCATGGGAACGTGTGCTGGAATGATTATGCTTTCAAAGCGTGCATACGACAGAGCAGTAGGTGAAACCAAACAACAACTAATGCATAATTTAGATATTGTTGTTGAACGAAATGCATTTGGAAGACAAAATGATTCATTCGAGGCTAATCTAGAAATCCCAATTCTCGGGAGTGGTACATTCAGAGGCATATTTATCAGGTCTCCTATTGTTAGAGAGGTTGGAACCGGGGTAGACCAAATAGCCAAATTTGAAAATAATGTTGTAGCAGTGAAGCAGAATAATATCATTGGTACTGCCTTCCATCCAGAACTAGCTGGTGATGATAGACTTCATAGACAGTTTATCAAAATGGTAATCGATTTCAAGAAGAAATGTAGTCAACAATAGGAAGGTGCGGGGGGTGGGATTCGAACCCACGAACCCCTAAGGGACGGGATTACCCATCGTACGATCTTAAGTCCCGCGTTTCCAAAAGTAATTGTTGGTTAGCCTATTTGGCCAGGCTCTACAACCCCCGCTAGCCTCTTAAGTTCATTTAGTTGCAAATACTGTAATTAAACCTTACAAAGCTAGAAAAGATACCTTAATGAAACCCTACAATCATGTTCAATGCTTGGCATCAATTAGTTGGTTAGTCATTGGTGTCCTGCACTGGGTACCATGGTGCCTTGGTAGCTCAGCCTGGTAGAGCGTTGCCTTGGTAAGGCAAAGGTCCCGGGTCCAAATCCCGGCCAAGGCTTCCTTATTTTGTAAAAAGGAGGAAGAATTGGGGTTTTTTCCTGTAATACCGTTGTTACAATTAGACGTAACATCTGTAGGTTGGTGGATAAATCCTTTTTCCATAAGTAAGGGTAGCTCAAGTTCTTGCAGGATTCGAATCTTCCTCTTAATATCGCTCTTTATTTTTCGTTGATAAGCATTAGACAACCGAATATTTCCATTTAACCATTCAAGCTCTGTCTTTGTTAATAACGCGGGGGAGGCAGTAGGGCTCATATCATATTATATGTATACTTTCTTTTAGCTATTATGGATTAAGACAACGCTCTACCAGGCTGAGCTACCAAGGCACCAAGGCGTACAACACCAGCTAACAACTAACATGATTTCCCCCAAAACTTGTTTATGCATCTTCTAGCCAAAACATGTTCCTTAATTTTGTCCTTAGCTTTTCCACGTCCTTGTGGCAGCCATAGCATATCGAAACACCATTAGTCATACTCCATAGTTCTTCACATCCTAATGCTTGTTCTACAGTAGTTACATTGTTTTCTTTACAAATATCATCAAATGTTTTAGCATGATGTACCTCCAGTCTCAGGCTTTTGTTTATTGTTTTCTGGTATTCGTTCTAGTATGATAATTCTATAAAAAATTACTTAGTTTATAGTTTATTCACATAAATAAAAATATTACATCTGTATATTTTAGTATGAGCACTATAAGCTTGATTTTTGCACTATTCACAGTTCTAAGCGGTGTTTTAATTTTTGGTATTTGGAGTAATATTCAAGCATATGCTCAACAGCCGTCATCTTCACCTACACCGTTATCGCATCCCACTGTATCCCGTAGCACCACAATCTCGTCACAAGTCAAGGCAATAATGTGTGCCCCTGGCAGCCCAAGTCTTAAGGTAGTTAATACCACCGAAGCTCGCATATGCGGAATTCCAAAAACTGTAAAAAGTAATACAACGACAGCAGCAGCTATTCCACCAGCATCAACCACAGGAATATCATCACCAACGACAACAAAACTATCAGCTGCTAATGTAGCTGCTCCAAAACAGCAGAAAATAACCACAACACCAGCAACAAGTCAATTATCAAAACAAACGACTGGAGCTAGCAAGGAATCAACAGCAGCGGCACCATCAATAGCTCCGATCAGAAATGTTAGCAATAAACCGTCATTATCGTCTTCTCCGTCAACTATAGCGCCTCAAGTAAATGCAGTAAACAACAAGCATCGACAACAGGAACAGCTACAACCTACAGCAAGTAATGTCGTAGCTCCTGACACACTAAAATATCTCGGTTATCAGAGAAGTCCCACTGCTGGCGATAGTAGTAGTAGCGGCTCAAAAGACAAGCATAGCTCTGATACTAATTCATCATCGTCTGGTCACAATGATGATGATAACGGGAAATCATCATCTTCATCAATCATCAATGATATTTCATCAGTCATTAAGAAAAGTTTCAATTACAAGCATTCCAGACATTCCGATAGCAGCGATGTAGTGAGGTATTTCAGCGATAACTCGTTTGACGACAACTTCCCATTTACAGCAAGTGCGAGCTCAAGCGCAATAGCGGGTGGAGCTAGTGCATCAGCAAGTGCCAGCGCAGGTAGCGGCTGATCAGTTCAAGCTTCAAGCTGAAGTAATCTTTTTCAACCCTAATCTTTAGATCGTCAGTTTAGGATGATGCACTTCCGATCGTATGCATTTATTGTCCTTAACACTAGTATGACATATCTTACCGATGCAGTATCAGTTTCAGCTTGATGGTTTAAAACAACCAATTTACCCAGATATTGTTATTTTTGTAAATGGTATTCCACTTGTTTTAATTGAGTGTAAGTCTCCTTCGATTAAAGACCCTATTCAAGAAGCTGTAGAAAAGAACTTTGCGAGGTATCAAAGCAGAGCATCAGGATATGAACGACTCATATTTTATAACCATTTTCTCATTGCTACATGTGGTACTCTGGCAAGACATGGAACTATAGGTGCTAATGTAAACCATTATGCTCGGTGGTCTGAAGCCTACCCGCTAACAGAAGATGATATCCAGAAAACAAGCGGGGGAAGGAAGCCAAGGGAGCAGGAAATTCTAATTGCTGGCATGTTATCAAAATCCCACATTTTAGATTTACTTAAAAACTATGTAATTTATGAAGTTGTCAATAATAGACAGATTAAGAAGTTAGCAAAGCATCAGCAGTATAGGGTTGTTTCAAAAGCAGTTGAAAGACTAAACCTAGAAGAACAGAACATAGCAGACAAAGGTGGAGTAATATGGCATACCCAAGGCTCGGGGAAATCACTTTCTATGTTGTAGCTTGCTACTCAATTGATGTTTAGATTTGGTAATCCTCCAATAGTTATAGTTACTGACAGAAAACAGCTAGACGAGCAAATTCATGGCACTTTCAAGTCATGTGGCTTCCCCGACCCTATAGCAGCCAGAAGTCGAAACCACCTTCAACGTCTACTCAGTAATCCAAGGGGCAAGACTATAATGACTACTATTCAAAAATTTGGTTCTAAAGAAAATCATATTCATACAGACGAGAAAGTTATTGCTCTATTAGACGAAGGACATAGATCGCAGTACATGTTCAATGCAGAAGCTATGAGATCAGCTATGCCAAATGCTGTCTTCTTTGCCTTTACTGGAACACCAATAGATAAGAAAAATAGAAGTACCTACAGAGTATTTGGCCCACTTCTTGACAAGTACTCTTTTGAAGAATCAAAACAAGACGGGGCGACGTTAAAGATTCTCTATGAAAATAGGATGCCTGACCTTTATGTAGAGGGAGGAGACACTTTAGACCGTATCTTTGATCGAGTGTTTTCAGACCTTGATAATGATAAAAAGCAAGAACTTAAACAACAATATGTTACAAAGGAGAAAATATCTGAGGCCCCCGAGCGAATCAGAAAGATATGTTATGATTTGGTGGATCACTACTATAATACCATCGAACCTAACAAATACAAAGCAATGTTAGTCGCGACCTCAAGGGAAGCTGCTGTTACTTATAAAGAAGAGTTGGATAAGATAAACGCCCCCAAATCCAAAATTATAATGACATCTAACCTAGGGGAAAAAGGGAAAGATGGCAACAGCTGGGATGAATACTTTCTAACTCCAGAACAACGTGAAGACGAGGCTGAAAGGTTTAAAGATCCAAACGATCCCACCAAAATTCTAATAGTTGTAGACATGCTGCTTGTAGGCTACGATGTTCCAATAGTGCAGGTAATGTATCTAGATAAAGGGCTAAAAGAACATACTCTGCTCCAGGCAATAGCCAGAGTCAATAGAATATACGATCCAGGAAAAACTTATGGATTAATAGTTGACTACAATGGCATAACAAAAGATCTGCAGAAAGCACTTGCAATATTTGAACAAGAGGATATCAAAGGAGCGTTAGAACCAGCTGAGAAGGAGCTTGAGGAACTCAAAATTAGACACCAAGAAGCAATGTCTTTTTTTAGCGATCTTGATGACAAAAATGATGAGTGTGCGACAAATCAATCAGAAGATAACATAAAATTTGTTGACGGGGAATTTGCTATTAGAATAAAATTATCAAAAGTC
>JBKPMB010000059.1:0-2659 GCA_046731995.1 Thermoproteota archaeon
GTGCGTGTACGCGTATATAGCAAATAGCACAAGCTATTGTTATTTTATTGTGCAATTATAGTATATGTAATATCTTGTCCAAAATTAGTATCTGGATTCGATGGGTCAATGTTAAATTAGCGTCAAGGATGGCTTTAGAGGAGAATGGTTTTGAAGTTGTTGCATTCTATGATCCCGTTATGGAAAAAAGGAGTATATAATCTGCCAATATTAGATATTAAAATGCCTAAAATGCACGGATTTAAGATATATCAAGTTTAAGAACAACAATCGCAACTAGAACAAGGAGTACCTATATGTGGTGCAAACCTATCGTCGCCTGTTGTGGACCAAGCAAAATACGTTGATGAAATCCATTACAGAATAGGAAATAAATTGTACATAGAAAATGCAGATTAATAATAAAGGGTGATAATAAGACATCCCCAGCGAGCAAGAAGAATATGACGACGATGGAATACAAAGAGATCTAGAACTAGAAAATATTGCAGGTAATTTGATGATTGCCGAATACCAACTAAATAAATTGGAGCAAAGATTAAGTCAGCACATTATAGATGTAGGATACCGTTCGTTTAATAGCAAAAAAACATCTGCTCATACTTTCAAATATGATGGCAAATGGTACAAGCCTTCAATTAAAGTAGAAGAACTATCTTAGGCAGCACCAAGAATAACATAATAGAGCGAACTCTCAAAACTACGCGTCAGTCTCGATACATTATGCGATAGTGGTACTAACGTCCTCTTAATTTTATTTTTTTGTTGTTAAGTTTCTTTTTCTTTAACTACCATAGATAGTACACCTTGGTTGGTTCGTCTTAATAGTGTCAGAGTAGAGCAGTAGCGACAATACTGTTGTTTTGAGGACACATCCTTACATTTTTAAAATTGCGAATGATTTTGCGGCTGATGGAGATTCCTTCTTCTTCAAGTAATTTTATCTTTTTATCGCTTCCATTAGCATATCCGCCAACCTTGCCATCTGACAACACTACTCTATGACATGGGACAGTAACTGGGTTTGGATTCCTGCCAAGTATTCTTCCTACTTCTCTTGACGCTGAGGGTTTCCCAAGTGCCTTTGCAAGATCACCATAGGTGCAAACTCTCCCTGCAGGTATTTTTAACAAAAGATCATATACATCGCTATCTTTTATCATAGTTTGTATTGGATATTCATTACACATATTCTTTTTATGAGTTGTCTCACTATATATAATTATGAGCATTCAAAAATATATATCCATAATTTCTAATTTTTAAGGATGATAAAACAAAATACTACATCTATAATATGAATTACTCTTTCAAATCCTGTTAGTGTTATTATAGATTCAGTAAAGATTATAGTCGGTCATCTCTTCAGGATATATGAGATGAGAACCAGATAAAAAGTTTAGACTACAGATAGATGTAGAGATAAATATTGTATAATAAGCCTAGTGAACTCAAATGTTCCATTTTCTGTGGATGGTTTTTAACTAGGTGTTGCATTTTCATGGTTGACAGCCCTACTTTCATAGAAATGTAACAGCAGATCCTGGTCTCCTACATTCTAGAAAATAAGTATCAGAAATAATTTACTAGTCTTGGTTATACACCTAAAAACAAAATATATCTGCCAAATTCCATTAGAAAAACGTAAAAAGTGGACACCAGGCTAAACACAATAGCAAAGAAAAGTATTCCCTAATCAATTTCATAACAAAATTATCAGATTGATGTAATAAATATGTAATAATCTAAATTTTGTGTAATTACTCAATTAGCTTATCTTATGATACATCTAAAATTCATTTATTGTACCTCATCCATAGAATATCTATGGACATGAGTACAACCTGTGTAGTCTGTCTGAAAAAGTCTCAGGATTATGCTATAGAATGTTATTGCTGTGGAAAGACCTACTGCTCTGATAGATGCAAAGAACAAGACCACCAAATAAAAATCACTCATCATAACTGGCATGATTATAAACGCATTTACGAGCAAATCATGAATCTAGACCCAACGATTAGGTTAATTACCATATGCGATATCAATGGCAAAATAATGTACTCTGACTATCGCGAAGGTACAGAGAACTTGCTTTCGCCAGAGGAAAGCAAAAAGTCTTTGAAACTAGCTATTGATGCATGGAAGACACGAAGCAGCCTTGCACCAAAGATAGGAAGAGGAAAGTATGTATTAGCTGAATACGAAAAAGTCAAACGCATTACCATGCCACTATGCAAAAACCATCTTCTATATATAACTACAGAAGTGCAAGCTGATCATACTAGTATCATACGTAAGATTTTAGAATTACCAGCACAGAGACAGGATTATTAGTAAAAACATGCTAACAGGATGCTTTTCAACATCACTTAACTATTGTGTCTTCATAACCGTAAACCTCAATACTAATCTGAATGCATCAAATATATCATTGTAGGATGTATCCTAGTTATCTAATAGGCTGCCATTACCTACTGTTCATATAGATAGTAAATTTTGTGCTGCTTCTAATAATTAACCCTCTAGCTTCTAGCGTTAGATTGATGTAAACTTATCCTAGAATGGCAGCTATACGTTTTACTAGATCTTCTGTACCTTTTGGTTTTCTAATAAAGTATTTTGCTTCCTTTAATTCTGGGAATGATTCTTTGAACTCTTC
>JBKPMB010000060.1:0-2058 GCA_046731995.1 Thermoproteota archaeon
GAGACAAAAATAATAACTATATATACAAATAATTTTATGGTTATAAAGTCAGATATACTAATTTGTATTCAAAAATACAGGGCATAATAACTGTTATTATATTATTATAATTAGCTTTTAATCTCTAGGGAACATAACTAATAGTCGATTCCCTTTTTCGCTTTAATACCCAATTTGTAAGGATGTTTGATTTCCTTCATCTCTGTTACCAGATCGGCTATAGCAATAATCTCCGGTGGAGCGTAATTACCTGTTAGAACCAGAGTAGTTTTTCTGGGCTTTTCCTTTACAATATCAATTACACTCTGGACTGATATTAAATTTAGTTTCATAGCGTAATTGATTTCATCTAATATCATGACATCGTACATTTTCGACAAAAGTCTTTTCCTGGCTAATGAAAGTGCCTCTTGAGCTGCATTTTGATGTTCTTGAATAGGATGGTCGTCATCGATAATTCCGACAAATCCTTTACCGGCAGCAATCATCTCAAATTCTGGTTCTAATCTCCTTGAACTGCTAAGTTCACCGTAATACCATTCCCCCTTAATGAACTGAATCATTCCAACTCTGTAACCATGACCTACTGATCTCAGAGCAATTCCTAACGCAGCAGTAGTTTTTCCTTTACCTTTTCCTGTGTAAACAACAACAAGACCATTATCTGAAGACATATTGCTGATATAATTACCTATGAGTATATACTTTGTATCAGTTATATTCATCATATTTTTACTGAAATTTTTTGGTTATATGGCTTATTCAGCATAATAATTATCGAGATATATCAATGCTCTATATGATGGGTGCTCTTACTATCTGATGACTTCTATAATATGCTGCAGAATACTACACATTTAATGATGCAAGACTATTGGCCTAAAGTTTCCTTCAGTATGCTATTACTTAATCCGCATTCTTTGCACTTAAACACTATTGTTTTGCTACTCTCTTCGTGTGGTAACATCTCTGATCCGCAGCAAGCACATTTCATGAGATTCAGTTTTATAATTATGTCATGTCATATATAATTGCATTTATCATTTCGTAGAGATGGTAATTACACTTGAAGAACAAGAGGAGAAACAGGATAAATAACAACAAATCAAGCTTTTGATAAGAAAAATTATAGAAAATACATAGAAATTCAGATAACTTAGTTGTAAGTCAAATACTTGGACCAAACTCTTTATTAGATAATTAATTAAAAAAATGGAATATATGTAAAATCTCTGGTTTCTACACAGGAACTTGTATCTCTTCTATCCCAGCCTTGAATTCCTGTCTTTGCATGTTCATCACAATATGGTTTGCTATTAGATCTCCATACGTACACATTGGGGTAAAAACCATACCATCTGCTACTATCAAGTTAGGTCAATTCCCAGTACATTTGATTTCAAGTTTCCATGATTCAAATGCATTTCATCATATACGGGGAAAACTATCTCATCACTGATATCCATAATAAAGCTGACCTTAAATGAGTACGAATATAAAAAGAATCAAACGAGGCTTTTGATTATTATTATTCTTACTATCTTTGATCCCAAATCAAAATACATCATAACGATTTGTAGTCTAGTTCATTAGGTATATGCAAATCATAAGTCTTGGGCGTTTTCCCTTGCATACCACTAAAAATTATGTCAAATTTGACTCAAAAGCCTTTGCAGTAGTAAATATAACCCCTAAATGATATGATGCATGCAATGTTGATCTATCAATAAAGAGTCTGAATTTGTATATTGATCTGGTACAATGATCAATTGATCGATCGAATAGCATGATCGATAGTACGGCTTTCCATAAATATTTGATTTTTTATAGTAATACCGCTATGAAATACAGAAGTAGAACAGAAATAGTAGCAATGATCCTAGAAGCGGCTAATGGTGGAGCTACCAAGACAAAAATAATGTATAAGGCTTTTCTTAGCTATGCGCAGTTAAGGGAATATCTTTCCGTGCTCATTGGAAACAACTTGTTAGACTACCTAGAAGCTCCTCAGATATACAAGACTACTGAGAAGGGATTAAACTTTCTGAAGATGCATAA
>JBKPMB010000061.1:0-9440 GCA_046731995.1 Thermoproteota archaeon
CCTGCAGTTTTTTCTGCACGATCTATTGCTTTAGGACTAATATCGTATCCATAGACATCATCAAATCCTTTCTCCTTTACATATTTTGCTACTGGTAGGCCTAATTGACCAAGTCCAACTACCAGTATTTTGTTAAATTCAGTTGTTTTTTTGTTAGCCTGTACGAAATTGATACCCTTATCTGTTGTCCTATATAGCTTCTCTCCTTCTTGATATGCTATTAATCCTTTTTCTAATAAAAGGGAAAGATATTCATTCAACTGGTCATAAGTTATAAATGACTTATACATTATAGTCGTCTTAGTCACTCCACCAATTGCAGCGTGTAGTATAGACGCAATTGTTTCTTCAGCAGTTCTACTGTCCATCCTCGTAACGATATAACATGAATACGATATAAACATTAGTTTCAATAATTGTATAGAATTTTACTTGGATCCTGAACTATCAAAGCCTTCATCCATAACTATCAATAGGTTTTAACGTTTTCTCTTTTATTTACCTTATCATAGATTTAGCCAAACTATATGTTGCTCTTAATACTCTAAACGTTAATCTGAGGCTCAATGATTTACTCGAAAATTCTAGGATCGTTTTCGAACTCTCCTCTTTGACCATCGATATCAGCTGATTCCAAAAGCCAGTCTTGTTACGTCGAAATGCTTCTAATGCCGCAAGTCCGTCCAAGGTGGTTGAAAAATATTCCCTAGAGGAAAAATACATCCTCCGTTTTCTGATCCTCTGTACATAACCGCGTAACATCAGATCCGTAATGAGGTGAGAAACTAAAGCAATATCAAGTGCGACTTCCTTTGTAATTCTTTTTTCCGTCATAGCTTTGCTCTTTATGCATCTTAGTATTTGAGCTTCCCATCGACTCAGGATTAATTCGTTTTCAGTAGTACTGGTCAATGTTATTACAAGTAAACATATACAGATTATTTAATTTAACTCCTAAATGTTCAGTTTTAGACCTTTTATAAATTGGAAATACATTATAGGTTATGGATGCCAGCTACTCGCCATGTTTTTACTATTAAATGTGTTATTCTCTATATGTCTTGGTCTCTCTTACGAACTATTGTGGAACTAATACATTTAAATGCCTATACTCATACGAGGAATGCTTGGCAAATATTTTAAAATACGTCTTATACTGTAGTATCAAAGCAAAAGATCTGGTTGCATTTAAATAAATTTATTTACTGTATCTCTTGATGTTTGCTCATATGCTCTTGCTACTTTAACACCTATTTTAGAAAAGTCGTTTAGGTTATCTCTTGTGTTTTGAATGGAATTTTTGAATGAATCTAGATTTGAGAATATAGCATTATTTACTAGCCTTGCTGCAGCAACTGTATTGTCAGCGACACTACCAATAGCCCGTGCATACATGCCAACTGTCCATCCAGGTGATAGGCAATAATCCCAGAACATACTGTATGTCCTTTGAATTAAGGGAAGCCATGTTAATTGTGTAGAATTGATAATCTCTTTTTGTGATTCCAGAAAGTTATCAGCTATTTCTCTAGCTGTTTGGATGGTTTGTTCTTGATATTCATTAGCAGCTTGAGTATAATGTGGAATGTCTTGTCTTGCTTCATCCGTTGCTCTTTTAATGTTGTTTTTGGTTTCATCTAATGCTCTGTTGACAGAATGCTGTTGTACTTGAGATGGATTATCAGAGGTTGTTAATGCGTTGGATTCATCATCGTACTTTCGCTGTTCTTTTCTGGTATTAGACATGTTATTGCATTGATGTGTTAAACGTCCACGTTATATAAACTAATGGTTTTTAATGGCATTTAATTCCATATCATACCCACAATATGGAGTTATTAGGTATTTGACATGTTTTAGAGGAAGATAAACTAATGTTTTCTTGTGAGTATTTTGGACATTTATGCATTAAATCAACCTTATCTCTTGTTAGCAATTGTATTATATACTATTTAATAGATACATATGATGCGATATAGGTAGGCGCTATAATGTGTCATAGTGTTGATCTTTAATGTTTAACCTGTGCTATGTGAGATTTAGCTTGCAGTACTGCAAAATATGCTTGACATCAACAGATATTGCCTGTTTTTATAATACCTAGACACTATGAAACGTTTCTACTTTTTCTTTTCATCAAATTATTTTTTACAATCCATATTAAAGATGGTCCATTATCTAACATATATAGGCACTATTTATATCCTCTCGCTTTCTGCGTATTTTGTTATCCTGACCCAAACATATTTTATAATTCTACTTAAACGCAAATATTATAAAGCCAACAACAAGGCCATATATTAAATGTCCTCCCAGACTCGAAAGTGCAGGCGTATGACCTAAAGGATGATTAAATGGAGAAAATCCAGTAATTGGTTTATGTATTGGTACCAAGGTAATGATCCAAAGTACAAAACCATATAGCGTTCCTAATAAAAGTAACGATGCGTAGTTATGGATAAAGCCTGTGAAGAATAAATCAACAATAAAAGGAAAGGCTATTCCTGCTAGCATACCATTTAGGAAGTGAAAGAAAAAGATTCCTTTGAAGTGGATTTTTGTATTCGACAGCTTAAATAATCGTTCCGTTATAACCTGATTCTCATGCCATTCAAATACGCCATGCAAACCCCAGCGCTTCCATGATGGGACCTCAGCCAAAGTCATTAAAGCTGTTGATACTAAACCACTAAAAAGACCACTCAGGAAACACGATAACACATTAGGAGCAATATCGTACAAGGCTTAAGTCATCAAACCTTCCAACTGTTTCCTGTGTGTTTTTAGCAAGTTAAAGTTCTTTAATTTGATATTTTATTCAAATGTTAAGCCTTTAAATCATATGACAAAGGTTAACAGATAACAACTTTCCAGAATCTACACGATATGACAAAAAAGAGGAGGTTATGTTAAAGCATCTCTTGTCTTTACTTTAGCCTTGTTTAGTGTTTCTGAACTAGGTTTGCCTTCTGCATGATCTTGTTCAGTCTTCATTTTTGCTTCGGAATCTTGAAATGTGTTCTTTATCTTCTTTGCGACGTCTGTCATTATCTTTTATATTCTCAACAAGATATAATAGTCATTGTATAAAATCTTCTTGCTTGACTATTAGTCCTCTTAACAATGATTTGCTTTTAGCCAATAGTACCTTTGGTTTGAACTATGGCTTGTATACATTGGAAAGTGGGTCAGGAAAAGAAGACGGTCCAAATAATAGTTTCAAATTGATCATTCGCTGTTTCTCACATATATCTTCTCCTAGTGGAGTAAAAAGCTGTTTATTCTTCTTCTTCATTGAATAACCGTTTATGTTCTTCCATCATACATCTATTATATACAACATCTATGCCATTTTCTTTTGCTTTTCTTTCTGCATCCAAAGGACTTTGATTCCATTTTTTCTGAAGTAGATCATCTACGGCTGCAGGTACGTCTTCTGACTTTCTAAATACATCAACTATGTCTATCCTTTCTTGAATATCTGCAATAGTTGGATATGCCTTTCTCCCAAGAACTTCACTTAATGTGGGATTTGTTGAAATAACATTATAGCCATGTTCAATAAGATATTTGGGTACTTCATGGGATGGTTTTTCTTCATTCTTTGATACTCCTACTACTGCAATATTTTTCAATTGATAGTACTCCTTTATTTGAGAATCTGAATGTGAATCTGAGCCCATCTTCTTATTGATTATGCATACCCTTTATCGTGTATTAGGATTTGCATTTTTGGTTCCAACCTCAATCAATATTTCACCAGTCATATCTTTATTCAACTTGTTCTTTGTATGGAATCAGCTCCACGATCAAACCATCACTCCAAACATATTTTCTATGCATGAGATGAGATTTTTCTCCGGCTAATTTATCCTCATTAGGCTTATCAAGTACCGCGCAGAGGCTTCAAATGACTTTGAATTTATAGTAAACAAAACTCTTTGATCATGCATAATATTTTGAAACCCATTGCGCCTTTTCTTTACGTTCTGATATTACATAAAATTTATTAGCATACGATACGAACCATATCTCTATCCTATGATGTCTTCCAGTTTTCCATCCTTTTGAAGTTACATATAGAAAATTCTGCTCCTCTTCGTTGCTCACTTGAATAAGATCTACTGTCTATACAGGTGATTATAAAATATATACGGCACAGCTATCTAATGGAAAAATTTGCTGTAGGCATATCCCTGAATCGAATATCAGCAGAAAAAATTGTGTGATTTGTTTGCTTATCGGTAATCACAATGTCGAGCAAAACGAGAACAGACATTGTGGAGGAACAAAAAATAATGGAAAGACTCGAATCAATCAGAAAGGAAAGCATTTAATGACAAGTTTTTAATTGCGGCAAACCTATAGAAATACAACCAATTTTTATGTTCATCATATTCCATCGCATTAACAACCAATGAAAATTGTTCAAGAGCAAAAGACTATAAGCTCAGGAGACTTCGATATTTGAAGAGTGTCATCATCATCATCATAAGGACAGACAGGTAATAATAAGTGGAATTGAAAAACAACCAATTTTTATATCTTTTAGAGTACAAGTTAGAAGCATCCGCGTTGATATGGTTAATAAAATAAAACCCCAAGAAGCTAGAGTAGACTTTTCATTCAAGAGAGAAGTATTCTTCATTATTGCTGGAGGTATAATAGGAGCATTGGTCATGTCAATTCCCTTGAGCTTTTTTTCTTCTGCAGGAAGATCCAATGCATATGACCTTACTTGGATAGTATTTGGACATATTGTTGGAGTTCATTCACCTATATCATCTGCTGTTATTGCTGGAATGACTATTCATATAATAGTAGGAATCTCAATTGGAATAGTATCAGGCGTATTTCTTTACAAAACTAACATTTTGAATATAAGTAAACCATCGAATGGTTTGAGGTATGGTCTATTTGTAGGCGTACTTGTTTATCTAATATTTTCTATTCCTGTACAACGCTTTGTCTTGAATCCAGAATTCAGACATGCATTGGTTGGTAGTAATAATAATAATATTAGCAATAACAGCTATCACAATAATGATAATAATAACAATAATCTAACATTCTCAAATATTCAAATATCTTCTAGTCTCTACTCTATATCAATCAATCTTTTGTTTGGAATTACATTGGGCTTGTTTTCTTCTTTTTTATCAATAAAGTTCGGTGCTAGATATAGATGTCCTAGCTGTGACATATCATTTTCAAGAATTGATATTCTACAAAACCATTTGTTGTTTGTTCATACTGCTGATTATGATAAACATCAGGCAACAACAAATAGAAAAAGAATAGTTATTTTGGGAGGTGGTTTTGGAGGAGTAAGCGTATTAAAAAAGCTTCAAAACCATTTTCAAACCGATGTAAGCGTAGATATTACAACGGTGAGCAAAGATAACTACCTTCTCTTTACTCCGATGCTCCATGAGATAGCATCTGGTATGATAGAAACAAGACATATTGTAACACCAATTAGGGAATTTTGCAATAGATCTCGTTTCTATTGTGCTACTGTAAAAAACATTGACTTAAAAGAAAAGGGTTTCAATTAGATCTTCCACTTCATCCGAATCAGCTCTTACAGGGATGATAGGGAACACTAGTAGCAGCTTGTCAATAACAGCTACTAATCTTTTGGAATCAAAAACCCAGTCAGATCTGTACTATGACTATCTTGTTATAGCACTTGGAAGTGAGACAAAATTTTTTGGAATGTCAGATATACAACAAAATGCATTTACAATAAAGACTATAAACGATGCTATAAACTTGAGAAATCACATAATATATTTACTTGAACAGTGCGATCAATTATTATTATCAGCAGCACCTAATACTAACGTTGACAATATTCATGGTTACACCGATAATGCCAAGACATTAGATGAACTTCAAAAGAAATTATTAACCTTTGTTATAGTGGGTGGAGGTTTTGCTGGGGTTGAAACTGCAGGAGAAATAAATGACTTTATTAGAGATTCTGTAAAAGAGCATTATCATAATATAGATAGCAATAATATTAGAGTCATAATAGTTCATTCAGGCGATCGACTCTTACCCGAAATGAGTAAGCAGTTGGCTGAATTTGCATTAGAAAAGTTACGTAGAACCGGAATTGAAGTAATTCTTAGTCAACGTGTGACAGGAGCTACTCCAAATACTGTAAGGCTAAAAGATGGCACCATAATGCCAACAAAGACAATAATCTGGTCTGGCGGTGTAGCACCTTCTTCTTTACTTACTAGCATTTCCTGTGAACATGATCATAAAAGCGGTAGAATAACTGTGGATAAATATTTGGAGTTGCCAAATTATAAAGGAGTATATGCTCTTGGCGATTGTGCTTATATAATAGATCCTTACAGTGGCAACCCTTATCCACCGACAGCACAACATGCGATAAGGGAGGGGGCAATAGTGGCGAACAATATCATTACATCAATAGAAGGAAGATCAGAGGATAGAAAAGTATTCGATTACAAAACAAAAGGGATGATGGCTAGTATAGGAAAGCGAACTGGTATAGGTAATTTATTAGGTATAGAAGTGCAAGGACTCTTGGCTTGGTTGATATGGCGGAGTTATTATTTGACGCATCTTCCAACGTTACAAAAGAAAATAAGAGTATTGGCAGACTGGATTTTGGACATGTTCTTTAAGCGTGATGTAACAATGCTTAAAACACTAATAGAAGAGGAAGAAAAAGCAAAAGAAGAAGAGAAGTATACAGATCATCATAAGCACAACTTTAATACTTGAATATATTAGTAGGCAGGAGATGATGCAACCATTGATTTACTTTTTTACATGTTGCCCAGTTATCTATGCATAGTTGTGAACACTGCGTGGCGGTTACGACATAAATCTCTTTATTTTATGATATAGTCAAAGGATTTACTATTAAATGCGAAGCATGAAAGAGACATGATTTTAAACATGTAACAACCTTTGGAAATAATCTTGTCGAAGTTGGCTTAGAAACTTGGTACTCTTATTAATAATAATTCCTAGTAAAAATATGCAGTAGAGATAGAACATTCAACAAAAGATTATTTAGTTATGCTTTATCGATATTTATTAATATGTGTGACTTGCTCATCCATTAAGTGACTGTATATCATTCCAAAGTTCTTTTATTTTTGGTATTTATAACTCTCTCGTTATTCTCGCTAATGAGTTTCAATTACTATTTTTTGACTGCAGCTGCTAGGCCATCTACTGAACCATCTTCTAAGATGGCTGCGTTTAGAGCAGGATTAATCATAAATGACAGTAATTTAAAGGCAGAAGTGGTAGCGCGAGGACTCAAATTTCCTACTAACATGGCATTTTTAGGACCAAATGATATTTTGGTAAATGAGAAACTCAGTGGTACAGTACAGAGAATCATAGATGGCAAAATACAACCACAACCAGTACTCGATGTTAGTGTAGCAAGTCAAAGCGAAAGAGGTATGCTTGGAATAGCTGTAGCAAAGCCTAGCGATAATAATAATAATTCATCTCCAACGTATGTATTTGTATCATATACAGAAACCAAAGTAGAAGGTAGTGATATTTGTCCTAATCTAAATTATTGCGTACCAGGACATGATCCAATAGGTAATCGTCTTTATAGATATGAATTCGATAATAATACTGGTAAATTAGTAAATCCTATGCTCCTTTTAGATCTACCAGCTATCCCAGGCCCCCCACATAACGGTGGAAAAATAATAATTGGACCTGACAACAATGTATACATAGGCATTGGCGATGTCGGAAAACACAGAAGTGAGTCTGAAAACTCAGCACGATCACCAGCTGATGGAACTGGTGGTATACTAAGAGTTACACAAGATGGTCAGATAGCAGCTAATCCTCCTCTTGGTGATAATATTCCACTAGCTTTGTACTATGCTTATGGTATGCGTAACACTTTTGGAATGGATTTTGATCCTCTAACTGGTAATTTATGGGATACAGAGAATGGTCCTACATACGGAGATGAGATTAATCTAGTCCAGCCTGGCTTTAATAGTGGGTGGAGGGCAATACAGGGTTTCTGGGAAACCACTGGTAATGGAAATTACTATAGCGGAAGATTCACCCTGCATCCTACCGGTTTAATAGACTTTGGTGGAAAAGGAAAGTACAGATCTCCGGAGTTTGTATGGAATAATACTAGTGGCCCTACTGCAATCAAATTTCTAAATTCTGACAAAATAGGTAAACAATATCAAAATGATATGTTTGTAGCAGATTTCCATGGTGGAAATATTTACCATTTTAAACTAAATGAAGATAGAACAGGCCTAGCACTAGGTGCACCACTTGCATACAAAATAGCAAATACGCCTGCTGAGATGCAGCAAGCTGGAATAATATTTGCAAAGGGATTCGGTTCAATAACAGATTTAGAAGTCGGACCTTATGACGGATATCTTTACGTTCTCACTTTTGACGGAACTATATATAGGATAGTTCCTTTAAATTCAGATACTAATACGAATGAACCACCTCCTACCGAGCCTGATGATAATTCTCCTGTACAACCATTACCGTTTCTGGGTTAGAATAAGATTAGAATAAGCTTTTCAGCAGATAGAATTTAAGATGAGTAGTGCAAACATGGCATTGGAAGTTCTAACGCACATTTCAGCTTTGCCATGCAGGTCAATTTAATGTATGATATTGTCAAAGAGGAGCTCTGGTAAATGGCGCATATTCATAAAGATGAAGAAATACTGAAAAAGTGGTTATATTACCGATAAGTATTAGAATATTTACATATATCTTTCTTTTATAATTTTTATGAAACATGTTAAAAAGGTTTATAAGAACAAAAGTAAGGTGTCATAGAAACTGAACGTAAAACTCCTAGCCCGAAATTTTGTTGTTACCGAGAAGACGTTAATAATAGCAATTCCTCTTGCATTATCAGCGTTTACCCATCTGTTTAACCCTATTGGATTTCCTTCTATAGACCATGATGAAGGGCATTACATGAGAAGGGCTATGGAGGTCATAAACGGATTGGGTCCTCAGGAATCAAAGAACGTTTTCCCTAACCCAATTGATCATCCATATTTTGGACAGATTTTTTTAGCAGGAGCATTACGACTAGTTGGTTATCCCAATTCATTGAATCCTTCTGTGATTTCCACTGGAACTACCAATACTAGTGATGCAGTACACATTACTGAAATGCTTTGGCTCATCCCCAGAGTTTTGGTAGGTTTGCTTGCAGTAGCCGATACCTTTCTTATTTACAAAATAGCTGAACGCAGATATAACAATAAGACTGTAGCGTTGATAGCTTCAATACTATTTGCAGTTATGCCATTGAGCTGGATGACTAGAAGAATATTCCTAGAATCCATTCAGTTACCACTTATATTGTCATCCATATTAGCTGCAGTTTACATAAAGGATTCAAAAAGGATTCAAAATGC
>JBKPMB010000062.1:0-4764 GCA_046731995.1 Thermoproteota archaeon
AATAATCTATTTTCCTGAAAGTTATAGAATTGGCTATAAGAATTTTCTTAATGGAAACCAAGTATGGGTTCAGATGGATTTTCTCTTTTTATTAATAGGCCTACTATCAGATGGGAATTGGGTTTTTCTTCCTAGCTATGGAGATGGTATAAATGATGCAAAAAATGAACTAAAATTTGCCATACTAGCAGAAGGACAAAGAAGAATATTTGAAGACAATAAGAGAGCTAATAGTGAATTAGACAAACAGCATAAAGAATTAGAAGAACTTTACGAAGAGAACAAAAATATCAAAGAAGAATTGGACAAACAGCGCATAAGAGCTGATGAAGACAATAAGAGAGCTAATAGTGAATTAGACAAACAGCATAAAGAATTAGAAGAACTTTACGAAGAGAACAAAAATATCAAAGAAGAATTGGACAAACAGCGCATAAGAGCTGATGAATACAGAAAGGAGAAGGATGAAATCCAGCGACAGTTGAAAGAAAATCAAGATAGATTGTCAAAAATAGAACATGATACACACAATATTGTGAGGAAGAATGAGGATAAAAGTGATGATCTCAAGAGACCAGTAGGGAAAAGACGTGGAGCAGTATAATAATAATTCAATAAAGATACTCTTGAATAAGCCATTGTTATCATAATTGTAGTTGCATTAGCAATACCTTTTGCTATATACTATTTCTCCATTGTTCATTATCAATACTGTAAATGAGCCATTACCAACAACTGCTGCAGTTATAAACAAAAAAGCAGCATCATAAGAATATCAGGAATTCTTTTCCATGAATGAGCAAGATAGAATACTGCAGCTAAACAAATTCTTGTAATTTTTGTTGGTTTCAGATAGGAATAATGTTGGACATATTCAAGTAGGGACAACATGATTACATGCTACTAACTATTCACCTTAGAGTAGGAACAGCATCCAAAAAAACATCTCGTGCAAGTAATATTTTTAACATTATAGATTCATTAACGCTATATTATTTGGTTTATTATTATAATTATACCTTAACAAGAACAACAGCTGCAATGGAGAAGAGACAAAGTGCAAGAGCTATGTAGCAAAGGATACAGTCAAAGGGGGATATCACAAGTGCTGCAAATAGGACTTGCTACTGTAAATAGAGACATATCATATTTGAGAAATCAAGCTAAAACCAACATCAAAAAATACATCGATGAAAGGCTGCCAGAAGAATATGAGAAATGTCTTGTAGGATTAAATGCAATTACAAAAGAAGCATGGAATACAGCACAAAATACAGAAGACAAGAGAGAAAAGATACAGGCATTATCACTTGCAAAGGAGTGCTATTCTATGAAGCTTGATTTAGTTACGAATGCTACAGTAGTTGATGACGCTATTAGGTTTGATCTCTGTTGAGAACTAATTAAGTTTGATGACAAACACATTGGCTAGAGGACAGGCAAAAGGATTTCACTAGAAGTAAACACAGGAGAACTACATAACTGTCATGTATGGAAGAGTAATAGTAATGAGCAGCCGTTACAACAGTAATCACATCAACAGCAAGAAAGGCGATACTATCAATGCCGCAAAGGCTGCGATCAGGAAATCTACTTTGATTCAAATAATAAAAGTCAAAGCGGCACACGGATTCCATTAAGACACAGGGCTGCCACATCAATGTCCTCCATAAATTTATTTTGTTATTTATTGGAAAGGTGGCAGATTCTGCCCCTTTTCAGGTGGCAAACTGACTTGTACAAAAAAGATCGGTTCCGGGTGATACTGCATGGTAACCATGGAGTATCACACTTGTTGTCTGCTTTGCTGTGGGCTGTGGTTGCTGTTGATGATATTGTGATTGCACAGTCACAGTATCACGGTTATTACCTGTTTTTGGTCGTGTGCTACTAAGACCTGTTTTGTCACTTGGTTAACTCTTCTTGTTGTTCTTGATTTTGAGCCGCAAATTGTTGTTTGTCATTATGATATCGGTCTATCCCTCTCTCCTTCCTTATGTGGTGTCTCAATGTATTATATCTGCTGTATGAAGTGTATCTTTGTACCCCAAATGAGAGCGGTCGATCTAGCTGAAATGCTTCGTGAATTACTGGACGCTAAAATAAACAAGTGCAAAAGAGAGATAAGAGATTGCACAATCACCATAGAAGCTAACAGAATACTAGCCCAAATAATGGTATATCAATGGGTTCAAGCAAGAATACAGGACCTGGTTATCGAGAATGAAGATAAAGATACCAAAATAAGGATATAATATTTCTAATGTGACAAGTTAATAATAGCTACGCCTGCAGCTTTTATCTACTTAAGAGAATAAGCCCTTAGTCAGCAGGCGCAGAGAGACAGATAAGTGGAAGATTCGACATGTATCGAGCCATACTATAGCTGTTTGATCACATCACCGCACCTCGCCTTAACACAGCTTCTGCTTGTTATCCTCTCTCGACCTGCTACTTCTCGTTTGTACAAAAAGGTGTTAAAAACCAATGCGGTTTTATCTTATCTAATTAACTAGCAAAAGCCAATTGATTAACCTTTTTGTTGGGTAGCGTTTAACATTGTCCTTCTTTAGTTAGATTGACCATAAGATGCTTTCCAGCATTGCTTTGCACTAGACCATCAGTTGATGGTCCTGTATAAAAGCCATCTTGTTCATTAGTCATGTCAGGAGGTCCATGTTTGCTGTACGGTGGTTGCTTATGAACCTGTTCGTTAACAGAATTGTCAAAGTAAAGCTGTGACGTCCATTCTAAAGGTTTCTCTGATCCGTTGAATGTACGAACTTTGTCGTGTACGTGAATGGCTCTTCCCTGATACCAACCAGGATATATTGTTGTAAATCTAGCTGTCCCATTATTATCTGTCAATTGATATCCTATGAGGAATTTCTTTCCTATAGTGTCTTGATCGGCAATATCTGAGTATACACCCTGAGAATTAGCATGCCAGATATCTACTTTGGCTCCTTTGAGAGGACTGCATGAACCATTTTTATTTACACTATATACATGAATTACTAGATGCAAAGGAATGCCTTGCTATACTGACCCGTCAGAAGGATCTGATCTTATATCTGATCGGTTAGGCATGCCATCAACAAAGTATGGACCTTCTATCTGCTGAGGAGTACCTTCGTACTCAATCAGCGACGGTGTGAGTGTGCATGTCTTGTTTGTTGATGCACCTTTTTTGAGCTGCAGACAATTCAGGAAATATTGGCGGAGGAGGAAACCCTGCAGGACTAGGTCCAAAAGGAGAAGACATACTTGGACTCGATGATGAAGATCCAGTGCTATTACGTGGAATTGATTGTGCTGAAGATCCGATAGGCGCTAACACAGCCCCAAATAAAATCAACACTGTCAAAGATAACTGAAGGAATAGTAAAACAGTTTTTCCGTCTAATAACGTGTACTCGACACTTCTCCCATCAGCTTTAAGAATCATCGTACATTGCTGCTGGTCAATATGTTATTTAAAATGAACAACAAGGTAGCACATGTATCAAAGACATTATCATAGTCTTCGATAACGATATTTTTACTTACTTATTGAAAGCATCTATGGATTTGCTTGTTTGTCTATAGTAATCTTCTTCTTAGATGAATCAAGACTAGGACATCCTACCATCTGTCATATCATACCAGCATGATATACAGCAATCTCCACGATCACAGTAAATTTCAACTTCATTCCATTTGCATTTGTCGCACAGTAACGTCATAGTCATCGTCGTCTTCTTCCTCATACGGATAAACATACTCCTCGGGTAGCAGATAAAAATCAAATACTAAAATCTAAATCACCTTGGGTGTAAAATCTATGTACAATAACAATCATCAATATATGAACTTGTTATATATTATATCAGTACTGGTTATTTCCTAGTACAGGGTTCCTAAAGTTACCATGATAGACTACTATGTATTTCTCCCAAACGGCGGCGAATGAGAGGAACCCCGCTGCTTAGAATGTTGGCTATACCTTGATCACAATCTAACATAATAACAAAAGGATAAAGCTGACTTTGAGCTAATTACATTAAGTGGTTATAGTATTCAAAGATTTACACAAGCTAGTTTCACAGTCACAAAAAGAAAATACAAGAAAAGAGCTATTTGCAAGGCTGCAAGGTAAGCCTTTTTGGATATGGGACAAACAGCAGCATAAACTAGAAGACATCAACACAGATGGAGATTGCTGCTTTAACCACATCATTGGTCTGCCACAGAAGGATGGAAATGATAAGCCGTTATATGACTATGAACAATGATGAAATAAATGAAGATAATAGTAATAGTGATAGTGTTATAAGAATAAGAATAACAACAGAAATTGTTGCTTCTGTTAGAGCTGCCGATGCTATTGTAAGTTATGCTAAAGATAAAGATATTGACTTGATTATTATTGAACCTAGAACTTCATCTAAACTCAAGGGAGTGCTTCTTGGCAACACCGAATCAGATATTGTAAAATTTGCTCATTGTCCAGTATTAACTGTAAAATAAATAAATAAGTAAACACTATGGAGCTACTTTATCATTTTGGTTATTAACCTAATTTAGATAGAGAAAAAATTAGCGTACAAACTATAAGTTTATCATGATCAGCGATAGTGTATTATGAAAAAATGAAGGAAGGTATCCCCTTATAACGAAGACTGTTAATCTTAAACCTGCATTGAATCATTGTTACTATCTAGTGACAGTTCTTCTACTTTAATTGAAAGCTTGTACCATTTGCCATGATATTTGAAAGTATGA
>JBKPMB010000063.1:0-8487 GCA_046731995.1 Thermoproteota archaeon
CCAAATATGCCATATAGTGACATGAGTTATATCATCATCATTATGTATATAGATATTAACAATAATGGTGATGTTAGTACATTCTTGCTACTACTACAAGAGACAATGAAATACTAGATTAAATAATATCACAATACAGAAATTTGATGAAGATGAATATATATCATTTAAGCTGCTATTTAATAGCAGATTACGAGCTTACCAATGATGTCTACAACCATACCTAGAGCTCGATGTTCTTGACAAATGCAAATATAATTACACGGACATGTACAATTATATATACAGCTACTTACTCAGAATTACTGAGGCCTTCGTAGTATAGCCTGGTTAGTATAGGCGGCTGTGGATGAGCATACTATTAAACTAGATATCAATAGAAACCGCTTGAGGAGGGTTCAAATCCCTCCGAAGGCCTTCATAGAAAAGGCTGTTTCTTCCAGTTGTGAGCAACAAAAGAAGAAAATACGTATAATTAGCAGTATGCTGCATTTGTATTAACCACTAAAAGATAGATTGTTCAACTATCCATTGATCGTCCTAATGTTGCTAATGGGTCTATTCATAACATATTCAATTTCATACACTTAAAATGACACATTATGTAGATCCACCTATTCCTGCACTCATACTGCTTATGCCTACAAACCATGAGTAACAAATTAAAAGAAGAAAAGGTTCATAACGATCATTCAAAATTAACTTGATTGCATATCTGCTACATTTTGATTGTTAATGCATTTTGATATACTTGGAATGTTGCAGGTAAGATTCCTATAGGTTCGCCATCTATTGTGACCGTTATGTCTCCAATTTTCTTCTCTTCCTTCTCTTCTTCTTTTTCTTCCTTTGGTTTTATTGAGACCTTCTTTGCCTGTATATAGATAATGTCTTGATCATCACTGGTATAATTCCCATTTTTCATGCTCATGAATTCTTCTAACATTTTGAAACTGCCCGAATTCTTTAGAATAATAATATCCATCAAGCCATCCGACATATCCGCATTAGGAGCTGCTTTAAAGCCTCCTCCCAAATACTTTCCATTTGCAATCACAGCCATTGTCATCTTTGCTAGGATACTCTCCCGTCCATCATCTATAGAAAACTCACACAGGTTGCTTTGATAAGTTGGCAATGTAGCTACAACGCTTGAAACTGTTGATACAATGCGGCTCTTGACCTTATCTCTTATCTTTTTAGATCTATCAATGATCTCTGCACCTATACCTATTTCGGCAGCATTAAGAAAAATGCGTGTAGGTGCTAGTTTTGAATAAAGAGCATTCTTCTTACCGTAATTATCATCATTTGAGAAAGCTGTGACTGTGGCACTTATAAGATCAATTTTTTTTTGCATTTTACTTGCTGCGTAGTGTTTACAGCACTCAAAGCTCTCAGCTGGTAAATCTAGTGATTTAGCTAGCACATTTCTGGTTCCTGATGAAATAATACTAAAAACAGCATCAGGGTTTATCTGCTTTAATTGCGGTGGCAGCTGCGTTACGTTAGAGGCTGTGGCATCGATGGAAATATTATTGGCGCTATCATCTTTACTGTAAATGCCATCAGTGGCAACTGCTTTTACTAATTTTTTCTTGTTATTATCCTCTTTTATTCCTACTCCTCTTCTATCTTCTACTCGATTGAAGATGAAAAAACCATTTGCGACCTCATTTATTGTTCCATCCCCACCTATTGCCACAATATTCTTGAACCCTTTTTCCAAATATTCCCTTGCCAGACTTGTGCCATCACCAGATTTAGTAGTGAAGACAATTTCAGGATTTTCTCCGAAGAATTCCTTTACCTTAAGATAAAAGTCATTCCAGTTCTTGCCAGTCGATCCACTAGAAGAACTTGGATTTACGATTAAGAGTGTTTCAGTCTTAGTAGCAGTAGTAACAGGCTTTTCATTTTTTTTACTCATGATATGTATTATATTATCTGTATCATATTACACGTTTTAAGAGTATTGCTGAACACAAGAGTATATGTGTGGTAGAACAATAAATAGTATAAATCTGGGAGGGGCATATTGCGTAATAGATGGCGAAGAGTTACTCAGAGTAAAGATCAGGCAATCCGATGTAGATAGTTTTTCAGAAGCAATTGATTTTGCGCAGGAGTAATAGGTTCTATAGCTATTGGATTACCTCTTGCAGGTGTCTCTACGCCATTTATAGAAATCTTCAACATTGGATCGACTAGCAATGACAACAACAGTAGCAATAACGATGACGACCAGCTGACCAAAGAAACAAATGGTAGACAAACAGTATTCTATATTTTGTTTTGCAATTTTATTTTCCATAAAAAGAACCTTCAGATTTTTGTTCTATGATGGAATAAAAATATCCCAGTGGACTAAATCTTATATAAAGGAGACCATCTTTGTCGCATAATACTCAGCACCAACTTATACAAATCATAAATGTTTTTTACTGCTAGTAAAATAAACTGCTATACTTAGTTAGCATAACCAAGGATGGTGATTTCTGTATGGATATGAGTAAAGGTAGAATTACGATTTTAGACAGTTATCATCATCATTATTATTATTATAATAAATCCAAAAGGATATCCGGTTGGGTTCTCATGACCCAAAATACTACGATCAAATTATAACAAAAGTCAATCTTCAGGCAAGAAAACAGCAACATGAGCGTCTGATACGGGATCAAACAGCGATAAGTGGAAAAAGAGTACTTCTAGTAGATGATGAGCCTGACATATGTATGGTTTACCAAATAGTGTTAGAAGATGCTGGCTATCAATGCACCTCATACACAGATCCTGTTAAAGCTCTGCAAGAATTCAAACCATACTTTTATGATTTGATTTTACTTGATATTAAAATGCCTGTACTAAATGGATTTGAGCTTTGCAGGAAAATAAGAGAGGTTGATAGAACTGTACATATCGTCTTTATAACAGCCTCTGAGGAGTACTATGAGCAGTTCAGAACTCAACACTATCCCGAACTAGGTAAGGTTAACTATATTCAAAAGCCCATTAGCAATGATGAGTTAGTACAAATAGTGGATATGGTAATAGCAAATTCAATAACCACAGATTAGATATTATAGATCATTGCAATTGCTTCATGGTACAAGTGTGAATCTTGGATTCCGCTATCTACCACTAATTATTACTAATCTAATTCTGCCAATAACCTTTTAACCAAATATTCTATTTCAATTGGTTTTTGAATAAAACATCCAAAACTTACTTTAGGATATATTTCTCTTAGAGCTTCTATATTCACTTCACTCCAGCTGCATACATAAAGCACACTCTAATGTTTGGGTCTTTCTCTACTATCTTTTGATATAATTGAAGCCAATTCATACTAGGCATGAATATCGGTTAAGAGTAAATCGTAAAAATGTGGTTTGAATTTCGATAATGCTACTTTTGGATCGTTATATGTGTGCATTTTCAAATCTTCTTCTTTCATTATCCTGATAGATATACTCTTCTAAGCCGACTTTAAAGGTTAAATCGATATCAGGCTCGTCATCTACAATGAGAATTCTTTTGAGAAATGGGTCTTTTGTCTCTCTTTCTTTTACAGTTGCAGTATCTGGTTTTTGATATTGTAAATTGTTAGTAGTAGAAGGAAAATTATGAAAAAAAGAAGTTATATTATGTAAAATGGTGTAAGGATAATGATCTTTAGCTTGTTGCGTAGCGGCGGATGGCTGACCTACGCTTATGTCATAAGCTAATAACAACATTTATCCTCATCCCCCTTTCATACGTCTCCACATTGCTCAGTTTCATTTATTGATAGAAATACCACGATATATCCGTTTATCAGTAATGCAGCTAACTAAGAAGTGGTACAACGTAGTACGATGGTAATAATATGATCATGGAAGTGATAGCGGAGTGGGTGACAATAATAATGGCATGGTGGATAACAAAAAGCGGCATTTTTTGAAGCACAAGGCTGGTATTTTCGCTTAATGAATGATCCCAAACAATTTGAAAAAAGAGATATATAGACAGCATAAACGTATTTAACAACGTAAATGAAAAGTTTCAAAAACTATATGACAATGACAATAAATCAAGTTTTTTAGTAAAACAGCATCTCCAGACGACAGCTAATAATAAACGCTCCGATATCCTAAGAATAAGAAGTTTATTTATCTGCAAAATTGCTTCCATATACAGCATTGAATTTTTTGAACATCAATGCACAGTTTGAAGTATCAAAAGTGTAGCATGTTCCGTCAATTTGCTCTACTATACCTCTCTATATATCCAATATCCTACTCCAAAGATTATTGCTAAAATAATCAACCTATAGGTACAGGAGCAAATAACGTAACAAGAAATACGACTATGGCAACTATTACTATAAATGCCATTACTCAAATGACTATGGCTCACATAGTTCCTAATGTACCCATATTCATCTAATTATAAATCCGATAAATGTGTAGATATCATTATGCTACGGCATATCTCCAATGCTGACTTCAATAGCATAATTGAGAGTATAGTGGCAGCATTTGTCTATATCACTTATCTATAATCAATAATCGTATAGTTTTGTTCCTCTCGTAGTGTATGATCAAAAGATTTTGTAACTGAATTACATGTTTTTGCAAGTAATTCTGTGTATCTTCTTATATCATACATATTATTATTATCAATCATCTCAATAGGAATGGCCCTATTATTGTCTGGTGATCGTTTTTGTCTAGAATAATAATTGGTTATAACATATTTTAAAATCTCTCCAGCTTTCAAATATTTGCCTTCACTTTCCAAAAAATGGAGTACGCTATTCTCCATTGTATCTCTATTTTGGTACTCACTTGAATTCTTTGAAAGTCTCTTTGTAAAAACCAGTTCTTCAATAGGCATTCTTCTTTCCTTCAAAACCGCAGCATACTTTTGAAAAATATCATTCACATTTGCCATTAGTGCTTTAACTTCATTAACAGTATTACCACCAGCAGCCATAACTTCTAAGATTTCATTTTGGCATCTGCTAAAAAGTGGAGGTGTATCATGTCTTCTTGTTTCTGTTCCTCTTATTTTCAAGTTACCATCTTCAAATACTCCAAAGTAGCAGTTGGGAACAGGTAGAATATCGTTTGCTTTGGAATGAATAAAAGCAAGCCATTTGTATGTACCTTCAAATGATATTTTAAAACCTGTTTGTTGCTCTATTGACTCTTTTAATTTCAAATAGTTCCGTATATCCTCTACGGTTTTGTCATCATCCTCAGCTTCATTTTTCTTCTTCTTTATCCATATAGAATCCACAATACCATGTAAGACTCTATATCCACATCTTTCAGCTACCTTTGCATGCAATAGTGTTTGTCTATCAAAAGCACAGACTGCTATGTGAGCATCAATTCTACCAAATTTTGCATTATTAAATCCTAGATATCCAAACGAGGTTACTAAAATCCATTTTAGTGATGTTTGTCTTAAATCATAAATAATACTTCTTAGCTTTAGATCTATGTCTTCAGACTTTAGCAAATGTTTGTATATTGCACGTTTTTTTAACACGATTTTTAATGAAGTTGGTATAATTCCAATCCTTTTTTGACAGATGTTGTAGTGGTTTAATTCAGGAACTCTTAGTTTAGAATCTCGACAACAATCGCAATTTACTGTTTCAGCAGATAGATTCTTCTTTAACATTATGTTTGGATATAAAGAAACAAAGTCAAATTCTGCTACTTGTTCATGCACTCCTATTTCAGGTTCAAAGATAAATCCACCCCTATCTGCTATGAGTAGATCTCCTAATGTCTTAAAATGTTCTGCGATAACAGGTTTCCAAGGTATGAGAATTCCTTTATGAGTAGCATAGTAAAACTGCAAACTACTCAAACACTTTCCTATTGAAGCTCTTGCTGCTGTATGAAGAGGCAGTCTACAAACTCTGGCTACTTCGTATAGTCCCTGTAGTCCTGAATCATTGTAAATAAATGAGTTGTCTTTGTCTATGTGTATCCTTCCAAGTAAATTTATAGCAGTTGGTTTAAAGTATGTTCTTCCATATGAAAAATAAGAGGTACCTTGCGTAACGGGTTTCTTTAGTGGTATAGTTGGTTCCCTTCCTAAAACAAGATCTATGTTATTTTTTTCAGATCTATATATCAAACATGGAAAAGTAAATGAATCTCCATCTTCAGTAAATACGAAGTCGGGGTCAATCTTCTTTGTTGTCCTGATAAGCTCTTGTAATACTTGAACTTCTGATTCACTCTGAATCTCATATAGTTCTTCTTCCTCTTTTTGTTCTTCTTCTCCTATCTGTCTAATAGATATTGAATCAATCTTATCAGTATATCTTGGTATTTTTGCTTCTTTCCTTAGGTTTAAAGTCAAACTAATGGTTTTAAAATCAGGTATTTTATAATTAGCCGACCAAATACTGTCTTTATTAAGCCATCTTAGCTTTGATAAATGATTGTCAACTTTACACAAAGCAAGCGGAAAGATATTATGTTCATAAAAATATGATTGTGTTGGCAGTAAATCTATATTATATATCCTATACTTTCCAAATTTACTACTCTCTAATGTTTCAATCTTTCTTGCCAAAGTCAATGCTTTTGTAGGGTCCAATAATGTTAATTTCAGAACGCTAGATTTTGTGGCATCGATAATTCTCTCATAGCAACATGACGAAGTAAACTTACACTCTTTGATTAGAGATCTAATACTTTCATCTTTTTGTATCGACTTTAGTAGATCCGCATAGTTATCTGATGCTACATATATCGAGTGACTCCATCCGTTATCTTCTAGTCTAACAGTATTACCATTCTCTTGTTTTATCCAAAAAATCATTTTATTATTAAGTGGATATACATCAAAAAGCCAGCCAAATGTCATAGCTAATGCTGACCGCGTTTATTTGCTGCTGTTCAATACATTGTCCTTTAATACAAAATATATTTCTGCAAAGCAAGGGGAACGATTAGAACATACTACTGCATCGTTAAAATTATTAGCTCTCAATCGAGGGAGGGAGTATTCGATTTATTTATACAAAGATATCAAATTTTCTTCACATATATTAACACAAATAACGAAAACCAATCAATCAATAACAGCAATACATGCGACTGCTAAAGACGAGCTTCTACTTTTGGTAAGAAGCAAATAGCAGCAGTATCAGCAGTAACATCTATCAGTGTATTGGCTTTTTAGCCCTTCCAACTCCTACCCTGGATGACCCATCTGATTCTATACAGGCCTGTAAGCGAAGATGGTGAGCAGACTATTAGAGGAGACTAAAGGAAATGATGATAAAACCAAAAGAAAAGATTTTGACAACAATAAGCGCCTTTTTAACCTAGGAGGTATCATCCTTCAGAATGACCATTCCCTATGTATTAGTATAAGGCCCAAATAGTGGAGCTTTTCATGAGTATATATGGCAAATTTATAGCAGATGTCTTGATGAAAAGCAAATTGTTCAACAGAACCTACGCACTATTTGATACGCGAAAAACAATAGAATAAACAATAATTTTTATATTAAATGAATTGAAATGGCTATAATCTCAATTAGAAAAATTCACAGTTGGATAATTTAGTATCTTCATTAGGATTGTAATCTATTATAATGTCAGTTCCTTCTCCACAGTCAAAGAAATCTTTTCCAGGACCTCCTTCCATTATATCATTACCTGTGGAACCAATCAGTTTATCATTCCCAGAACCTCCATGCATAACATCGCCTCCGCCACCTGATAATAAGTTAGGTCCAGAATCTGACATAAGTGTGTCATCTCCGTCTTGCCCAAACAATGTATCAGTTCCATCTCCTCCTGAAATAACATCATTACCATCACCTCCATAAATTACATCGTTTAGTTCATTCCCTTGGATTTGGTCATCCCCATCTTTTCCATAGATAGTGTCGCCACCAGAAGTACCAATTATCGTATCATCTTGTCGTGTTCCTACACAAATATTTGTTCCTGGCAGGACTATGCTACCAGCACATGTTATGACATGTCCTACCGGAGAACCCTCTTTATCTTGAGTACCGATTATCACAGCATATGCTTTTTGTATTTTTATACCGCCAGAATTTCCAGAAATAAGATTTATTGATAAAGCCATGATAATAACAATAGTTGATAGGAAAATTTTAGAAGTATTCGATTTGTAAGAATTATTGTAGGCCCTAGTCAAATATACTTAACATGTTATCCACTTAAATATATATAAGATGGGGCATAACTTTAACGCTTTTTGTAATATAAACACCATATCAATTAATTTAAGGGAATATTCCTCTAGATATTTGTATAGGGAAAATTTTCCTGCTTCTTGCTTTTGGAAACAGGCACTTTACCAACAAACCATTAGATGCTAGATCATTTTTGAGAAATAATTTTACTAATCATGAATATATTATCAATAAAACAATATTAGTGTTGAAGAAAGGGTAGTTTGTTTTATATCTATGTCTTAAGTTAGAGCTTAACC
>JBKPMB010000064.1:0-3557 GCA_046731995.1 Thermoproteota archaeon
TATCAAAAGTCTGTGAAGATTCTATATATTTCCGCACAGCATTTTGCTTTTCGTCTGTAAACCATATGTTGCCTTTGCCATCTGGTTTTATAGCCCAGACTTGCGAGAAATCCAGGTGATTTAGCCGTGATTTCCAAACTGGGATGGGCACTTCTTGCGCAAAACTATTTTGTTGTATGTTATAGGCACCAATGGTCCCATTTTCAGTTGATACATACCATACTTTGCCATCGTCAACTGCTATGCCTAATGGCATTTCACAGATAGCAGGAAGCTTATACTCAGTGATAAATTCATTTGAATTAATCTCTGTGTAAAGACCACAAAATGTATTCTGAAACTTCTCAATAGATGCTCTCCTGGTCTCTTCCAGTCCATTAGGAGGTGCAGTATGTGTATTATTTCGCAATAATACTGTGGAAACTCCTATAACAACAATCATACTAATACTGATTACTGCATACAACAAAATTTTTTTCAATTACATTATCGACTCCATTTTCTTAAGGCAATAAACAAGGAAGACAATTATATCTTGTATATCTCTTCTTTACCATCTCCTTTCTGCTTGCTTAATAATATTTGATATCATTTGTTTCCGATTTTTTATGCATAAAGCAAAATGATGTAATATAATTACATCTAGCTGCAATTTGAGATTTACCTCCAATATGAATTCATTTGCAGAAAGTATATACTCCTCAATGATTAATTTTAATAGTATAATAATTATGCCTTGTAAGTGTCATTTGCATTCATTCTTTCTTGTTTTGTTTCACATATATTCTTAGTTTCGATCTAGCATGTTTTCATCTATAGTATAAATAATATTTTAGATCAGAGAAAATTTTCGATTACCAATAGCTGGCCTTGATTTTTTCTATTACTTTCTCGTGCTCTGGACCCTTGCGTCTTGCAAATCTTTCCATTGAGGTAAGTGGAACACCACCAAGTGTTCTTGCTAGAGCTGCAAAGAACAGGTTCTTGATAGGATTGTCCCTGCCCACTTTATGCATGAATTTTTGGATTCCATGCTTAAAGTTATGCTGCCATGTTTTGTACATTACACCTAATTTTGCTGGATCCATGGTGGTTCCAATATCAAAGAATTCTGATTTTTCGAGTAATCCAATAGGTACAAAAGTTAGTGGAGTTACAGTAAACTTTGAACCTGACTGTTCTGTTTCTAATTCATGAATGAGCCTAATGGTCTCCCAACTATCTTCTGGAGTTTCATCATTGTCCAGACCCATGATAAGTGTGAACGCAGGTACCCAGTAATGCTTATTTAGGGTTTTTACACCAGTCTTCACAACCCAGTGCCATTCTTCAGGTTTGAATGGTGCTAGCTTTCTGTCAGCATATTTTCCAATTAGTCTAATGCTGCCAGTTTCAAACCCGCATTGTATACCAATATGATTATCTGGAGATGCCCTAATAATTTTGGAGATATTTGGAATTAATCTTTCATCAGCAATAGCTCCGGCAAGTGTTCCGTGTGTAGGGTTAGTATGCTCAATGCCTGTTGCCATAATGCCTTTAAAGAGCTCCTCCAGTGCTTCACGATTTGGCTGCATGTTTTTGGTTGTTCTCGGATTCATGCCGTATACAAAAATGTCATCGCTTTGAATCCACGCATTCTTGGCACCCCCGTATTTCATATTAATTTCGATTTCCTTTTGAACCTTCTCTACAGGATAGTATCTTAATGGCCTGAGGGTGACGTCACAGAATTTGCATCCCCTTCCACATCCACGCATAACTTCACTCATACCATGTATACTAGGGTTAACAATATCAGGTATCTCTTCGACCGAAGGTTCATCCCAATAATGTATGAACCTGCCATGATAAGTTCTGCCGTTCCTAGTAAACTCTTTAATGTCTATTTTGAATTTAGTTTTCTTAAATGGGTTTGCTATTTCCATTTCTCCATTAATAAGGGAGTCAAAGAATGTTCCACCTGCACCATCTATCTCAGGACCAATGCCACCCAGATCTCCCTCTACAATTCCATAGAGACCATACTCTTCAATTCTTGCAGGATCATAATTGTACTGCCATGTTCCAGAGGCACCAGCAATCACTTTGGCCTTGCTACCATTTCTTATTTTGGCCGCGTTAATCCTGTGATGTAATTCCCTGCAATAAAATTCATCATATGACATTTGCTTGCGACCGTATGTAAAGGTCATAGTTACTGGTCCCATACCAAGTGGATCCATCTCATATGTTCCTACTGCTTGAGTTTCGGGACCGATAAACCGTTCGATATAGTCAGGATGAGCAACTACTACCTCATCTCTACTGTATCCATCCCTTAATAGGGCCGCTTCTACTTTCCTGAGACCATAAGGTGCATATTTCGCAACGCCGTTTGCATGTTCGATGGGGTTACAGATAAAGTCGAATAGGGGCCTAGGAGTGACCTGATTACCCAAAACACGATACAAAAGTGATGCCTTTTTCCGGTTAAAATCAAGCGCAGGTGCACAGCCAAAAAATGACGCTAGGGAGATCCCTCTATAAATTGACATTAGCGTACGATCGGCAGTAAGAACAATCTTTGGATATTTCATAAATCTCTAAATCCTAATCAGTATCAAATAAATCGAACCGAATTTAACTTTTCCTATTCATATTAGCATGATCTCTCACTGTATTTGTATTTCCTAGGCTATTATAAATTACCATGATAAGCCCAGTATAGGTAATATTATGAAGGTTCAGGCTATTATCAGTATTTATTTAAATAAACTCAGTAAATTCCACAAATCATTGGATGGTCCATAGCAGCGATGGAAAAACAAGCAATTATAATATTACGCCATACCTAATACTATTTATTGTTTACCACTCAATACGTAATTGTTATATCATAATTTTTAAATTCACTATTACCCAATTTATGAGAATAAATGAAGAATGGTCCAATTAATATTAAATATCTCCAAATTTAAGCGGTGACCCGCAAATCAAAAATATATGAGAAATTATTTTTTGACACCAAGCGTTCTATTCTTGAGTCTCATATGTTTGCTATGGCATTTTCTGCATCTTTCAGAAGATATTGGATTCTTTGCTCCACATTTAAAGCAGATCTTAAAATATAATCTGCGCTGCTGAGCAATTTGTTTCTTAACAGTATCTGTAATAGGCATTATACCAAGATAAGTTAAATAAGATAGATAAATTTCTACCGTTCTATATTGATATGATAAGTCGATTAATTTCTAAATTGGACTGCACTTAGAGTTATCATCTTATAAGGTTAAAGACAATCAATCTGCCAAGACTGAACCCGCTATCAGTTACCACACACAGGAGGAAGGACGTGTTATCATATCATATTCGAAACTGAGCTACGAATAAATGGAGAAAATAGTGTGTCTAACCTATGTCTTACATGAGAGGGTATAACTACAATATTCTATATGGATTTGGTTTCTAAATGGGTATTATAACAAATGATCTCCATTAAACGTTCCTGCAAATTGACCATCAGAATGCATACAAGTAGCGATAAGAAAAAATATGTGTATATATGTAAATTTTGT
>JBKPMB010000065.1:0-4021 GCA_046731995.1 Thermoproteota archaeon
TGCACTCGCATCCAAAGCTTAAGTTTACAACATCAATTTGATTAGCATGCTGCGTGATATAATCTATACCCTTTATTATAGTGGAAATTGCACCTGCCCCATCTTTGTCTAGCACTTTTACAGCCCATAGTCTCGCTCCGGGAGCAACTCCTACAACTCCTATAGAATTATCCTTAGCTGCAGCTATTCCCGCCACATGCGTACCATGGCCATTATCATCATCAGCTGATGTCGTTCCGGCTACAAATGTTTGCTGTCTATAAACATTTAGGTCAGTATGGCTCAAACTTATGCCAGTATCCAAAATAGCAATATCAGCGTCAACGTTATCTTTTCCAATTTCTTTTCCTGAAGTTGCAGAGCTCAAATCGGCTCCCACTCTCTTTATGCCTGTTGGTAAGACCTGTGAATTGATGTGTACTAGTTTGTCCTGTTCGATAAAGGCGACGCGAGGGTCTTGTTTGATAATATCTAGCGCCTTTGGATTTGGGACTTTAACTGAAAAACTGTCAAATGCAAAATCAGTAGTATAATTGATTGATGCCCCGATCTTGGTTAAGTCAACTGCGAATGACTTCATGATTTTCTCTGCCAATGAATTCGTCACCTTCACTGAGGACGAGTACGGATGGGCATCTGATTTCAGCACTATTATGTATTGATTTGGTATTACTATCTGATTAGATACTACCTTGCCCATTGTATGATTTTTTGGAGCTGAAAAGCTTTGAGCATTGCTCTCTTGTGTGTGCTTTACAAAGCTAGGTTGAGCATGCGTATGCCATGACGGCGGGTTGGAAAGTGGTAATGGTAGTGGTAATTGAACAAGTCCAAGACCACCCTGGCTTTGAAGGGTGGCGGACTGTACAACACCGATGTGACAAATAAGCAAAAATATCAAAACAAGTGCAGTCGCTAATATGGCAGACTGTACCGTCCGATCCCGACTACTTGAATGAAACATGACAAGACCGTAATTAGCTCCTTTTTATAAAAGAAATGCTACTACTTTATAACAAAGAATCCTTCGTAACTAACTAGGAGAAGATTCAGGAAAGCTACCAGACCTTAACAATCTTGACCATAATCTAATACAAAAATCAACAAGCTAAACAACAGAAAGAAATAGAGAATATTTTAAACCATAGACATCGAGTGTCTAGACCATTACTATCCATTGACTCCTCAGCGTCTACTTTTTATGTATTGATTCTGCTATGCCATCAGATTGGTAATGACCTCAAGTCATCGTCTTAGGCCCCTAAGCATGATTAGTGTCATATTTTTCTTATTTACTTTAATTACTTATACTCCCGCTTTCTGTATCTGCCTGTTGTTGCTTCCCCTGATCTCTATTTCTTTTAAATATCAGAATGAAAAGTATAACAAGAATGATAGCAATAAGTATATAATTTACGGGAGGACTAATAGCCCGAGCAACTAATCCCACACCAGGAACGATAAGAACTACCTTACCGATGTAGTTGTTTGATAGGATTGGATAATCAATTAAATAAATAGAATGAGGATTTGCGTCGCCTTGTGTTCTGAGTATTCTTTCTCCCTGGGGTGTAATATAGATCTGTTTAATCCTATGAACTATCACTTCTGGCTGTCCTGTATCTTCTCTTAGTCCAGGCGATTTAAAGACTATAATATCACCTATTTTCAAATTATTAAATGAGGAAGGAGAGGGAGAAGAAGCACTGGCATGTTGAACCAAGAGTAAATCTCCAACTTTAAGTTTAGGAACCATGCTTTCGCTAGCCACAACATAAAACGGATTGTTAACACCAAATACAAATCTAATACCAATCCAGAAAATGGCAATCCCGATAACAGCGATTATAACATACTTTATTTCATTTGGTATTCTAATTCTCTTTTCTTCCGCGGCCGTCACTTTTGTATCGTACCTTCTATTATGTTACCTTTCTGAGCCAACATCACTAATTGGGAAGGCAAGCGCGAAGCATAACGACTGTCGCATTTTTGGATCCTCATACACAGCACGACCATCACAAGTGTTACAACAATAATAATCATACCCATTCTAAATATTGGAAGTTAAAACTATTTTATTATCGTTGTCATTGAAACAATAATGATTAGCATTACAACTATATTGGATTAATGTCTTTAGCGATTGTATTAAAATTCAAGGTTAATTAGTTAATAATCCTTGGCCTGGTTAGTCACGGCACCTCTTCTCACTTTTGCATCAATATCTGAAATCAACTTTATTAGATCATATCTATGGGAATTAAGATATTCCTGTCCTTTATCTTTTAGCCTAATTTGAAATAACCGCAAGTCCCTATGTTCATCGAAGAATTGCTCAATCATTGCAGAACCATGTTTTGCGGGATTAATTAGCTCGTCGAAACTTTCAATGGTACCGTTTAGATCACCTTTCTCTACGTAATCTTTGGCCCGCCCTAGAGCCTCACTTATATCTTTTAACTGTTGCAGCGGGGCGTATACTTCTTTGCTCTTCCCAAAGAAGCCAGACCGCTTTGTAACCCCTACCTTGTCGGCAATTTCGCTTGCAATTTCATAATATTCATCTTTGTTTGTAATGGACTTCTTTTCTATCTTGCGCGTTAGCCCTTTCATTGATAGTCTCTCCATTGCATCTTCGACTTCTTGTCTGTCCATACCGGTAATCCAGACGATCTTACCAACGTAATCATACCCTTGTCTTATTGATTCTAAAACTACAACCTCAATAATTCGTTGAAAACCCTCCTCCGCCCTAGCATTGTCAAAATCTCTGTCGCGTACTGCTCTCTTTGCATTTGAAATGTCTATTTCTATAGAGCGTTTTAACGCTTCCATGCCATCATCTACCTTGCCTATTAATGTAAGGTAACATGCCTTGTTGTACCATGACATTGCGTCATTAGGGTTAATGTCAACTGCCTTGTCGCATGCTATGATGGCATCGGCATAATTTCTCATTTTATAGTACGCTAGACCTTTCAAATTCCATGCTTCGGCATTATTGAGATCGATGTCTAGAGCTTTATCATAGCATGTAATAGCAACGGGATATTCCGCTAGGTGAAAATGAGCATAACCTTTCTTGATCCAAGCATCAACATAATTTGGATCGATTCTTAAGGCTAGCTCAAAGCTACGAATGGCATCTTCAAGTTTGTCATTTGCCATTTGGTCAACGCCTTTCTTATATAACTCGCGTTTCTGCCAGTCCAAGCGATCGGTATTGTTTCTATCTTCTGTAGGTTTTTTGGAAGGATCATGGGAAGAAACATAATCCGTATTCTGTTTCCTTCCAAACAGTCTGCCCATTAACTTCAAATGTTCCATTCGAAGATAAATAGATTTTGGACATCTTTTTTGTTGTATATCAGACACAAACCAGCCTGGTAAGTCCCTTTTAAATAATAAATTTGATAATTGGTTTAAATAATCTGATATCGTTCTCTACGTTTCTATATGATTACATGGGCAGGAGGAACAGGATAAAAAGAGGGATTAAACAATGCAACGTACAGCGGCCAATATTTGGAAAACACGACATCAGGCAAGCAATTTGCCGGATGCCAAATCATATTTTTCTATTTCCAAGTGACCCGACTTTGATTTATGGTCGTCAACATCGGAGCGGAAAACAAAACTGCATTTGCACTCATGGCAAATCCATATTCTATTCAGATCATCTGGATGCATGGGTAAAAACCATTTTAGCACGTATCAAATTTAAAAGATATGAAAGTATTTAATATTCATTTTATCTGCTATTATAAGCAATAAATATCAACAATACACAGGTAACTAGTATGATATGGTTGGTCAGTAACTAAAGAATCAGGCACATCTTATTATTATAGTAGAAAACACACAAATATGATAATTCAACTTCAAAGTGTTCTTTGGTAATAGATAAGGTCCGAACTTAACTTCAACAAATTTTTATTTCTCAAATAATAACAATCCTTTACTCCCTTTTTTAAGGCTTGTTTGAGTACGAACAATTGTATAATAAAGGTCGACTTCA
>JBKPMB010000066.1:0-8276 GCA_046731995.1 Thermoproteota archaeon
AGAAGCAAATGAGCAACTCGAATTAGCTAATGAAAAATTAAAAACCCACGATAAAATACAACAAGAGTTTATCAATATAGCAGCACATGAACTAAAAACCCCTATACAACCTATACTTAGTTTATCTGAGGTTGTTCTTTCTCATACAAAGGATTTTGAACAAGCAAAACTATTGGAAGTTATTAGCAGGAATGCGAGGAGACTTCACCGGCTAACAGAAGATATATTGGATGTCACTAGAATCGAAAGTAAATCATTACATTTGAGAAAAGAGAGGTTCAATCTAATTGAGATGATAAAGCGCAATAGCAGATTCTAGAAACCATATTAAAAAAGAGTACAAAGAGAATATAAAACTAGAATCAGTATTTAATGCGGACATCTTCATAAAAGCAGATAGAAACAGAATTTATCAGGTGATTTTGAATCTTTTAAACAACGCTATTAAATTCACAAACGAAGGCACCATAGTTATATCTGCTGGAGCAGTTCAAGATAAGGATGGTCACAATAATGTTGTTATTGTTAGTGTAAGAGATACCGGTCAAGGTATAGATAATGAAATAATGCCAAGGTTATTTACAAAATTTGCTACTAAATCAGAAGCAGGAGGTACAGGATTAGGATTGTTCATATCAAAAAGCATTATAGAAGCTCATGGTGGCAGGATATGGGCTGAGAATAATGCAGACGGAAAAGGCTCTACGTTTTCATTTAGTTTACCAATTCTTAATAAACAGGTTTGATATCTGATACCTGAGATAAATAATTGAAGTTGATCTCTTCTCAGTTTTCTCTGGCTTAGTGGGTTGTTATTATGATGTATTTTAGTATTTAATGCATTTACGATAAATACTAAAGATACATCGAAAGTTTCTAATGCAGCCAATGTAAATACATAGTTAGTTAGTTAAGCATTGACATTCAAAGATCTAAAGAAAAGAGTAGCTATTGCTCTGATAGATAGGATGAAAAAGCTATTTGCCGATAAAAGTAGAGGACTTACGACATTTGATACAAAGAGACCATAATAGAGTTAAACGGCATAAAGATAGAAGCATTTCCATCACATCATTTGGATGCAGTGAGAGGATTACCTAATGTTTCTTTCATATTATTAGATGAAGCTGATTTCTTTCCTCCAGGACAGCAAGCTGATGCTAGAGATGTAAGCGAGCGCTACATAGCAAAGTCAAATCCATATATCGTTATGATGTCAACTCCAAATGCACCTGAAGGACTGTTCGAAAGGATAGAGAAAGAGTCAGAAGATACCTGTCTTTACAAAAGGATATTCTTAGATTACACTTATGGTATTGATAAGATATACACTTCAGAAGAAATAGAGAAAGCTAAACAATCACCTTCATTTGAACGAGAATACAACCTAAAATATCTTGGAAAGATAGGCTATGTCTTCCACACAAAAGATATTGAAGCAGCAATAGAAAAAGGCAGGAAATATAATCCTGATGATTTCACTCCGTTTTACTCCTTTACTTCAAGATCTATGGGTATAGACCCAGCATATGGTAGCTCAGCATTTGGTATTGTAGTAACAGAGTGGGTTGATGATCATATAGAGATACTCTACGCTGAGGAGTATCATAGACCAGATTATAATGAAATGCTATCTACTGTCTATAATTTGATGAGCAAGTATCAGATAGACAAAGTATACGTTGATGGTGTCAATCCTAGTTTCATAAAATCGCTAAAGCTGCAGATAGGGGAAGATGCAGACTATGATAAAGTAATTGCCAGATACAGATCCGAAGGATTGGACGATGTCACTAAAGACATGAAAATAGTTCCTGTCAATTTCAACAAGGAGCATAAAGCTATGCTATGACATTACAAAATGACACTGGAACAGGATCCTAGTAAAATTGCTATCAATCCTGACAGGTTCGACAAGTTAATTACTGCATTGAGAACTGCAGTAGATAATGATGGAACACTAGATAAAGAATCTACCTCTTATAACGGTATATTTGATGCATTCAGACTAGCGTTAAAGTTTTATCATTTTGAAGATAGCAGCAGTGAATATAATTGATAAAGTACGCCTCAGCATAGAATCTAATGAGTTGAGATGGTCACTATTTTCAATGGATTAGTAAATAATTTCTGACGGTTATACTTTTTCATGGCAATATGTAGAAAGGAGTATGGCTACAGTAAGTACTACAAAAGATGACATTAAGACAGACGTAAGAGAACTGGCAGCTATTGCTATAGAGGGTAAGATTTCCAAAGATACAATTAAAGATTATCGTTATATGTATCCTGCAACATATAAGGACAGCCTTGAAAGCAGGCTGAAACACGACCTTCTCATATCTGACATTGCCGAAATCAATAGAGTATCAAAGAGATTTGTAGATAAATTGCTCTCTGTCATTTCGAAGTACCAAGAAGATAAGGAACGAAGCCTTGTACTTGGTTGTCTATATTTGAAGGTAGAGGATGTAACTAAAAAAGATAAGGAATAATAAGAGTTCCAGACACATTATAACGGTAGACTATTAAAAAAAGAAGAGACAGCCACAATGACCTTGATTCTGCTAAGATCAGCTGATATTGGTAAGTTTTAATTACGTACGCTCCAAGTAGACTAGTAATCACATATAGACTATGTCCTTACAAAGTTATTTTCCACTTTCCACTGTGAGAGACAAACAGCAGAAAATACTTTCAGAAATTGAACAGGCTTTAAAATCTGGATTCAAGCACATTTTTCTTGAAGCACCAACTGGCTTTGGTAAAAGTCCCGTGGCTATTGCATTAGCGAGATATCTTGGAAGTTCACACATATGTACGGCTACCAAAGATCTACAAACTCAATATTCTAGGGATTTTCCTTTTGTTCGTGAAGTCAAAGGTAAAAGCAACTTTCTGTGTCTTGTAAAATGTGACATGAGTCTAGAGGAAACTTGTGAGTATGGCCCCTGCATGAAGGATGACGGTTATGATTGTATTTATAAAACTAAAATGACTGACTACAAAGCAGAAGGCGAAGGCACTAAGTATGAAATAATAGATCTAGATAGCTTTGCCAAGAAAAAATATATTGATAATATGAAATCCCAATCAAAGATCATAGATCTTGAATGGAAACCCTGTCACTATTATCATCAAAAGTGGATAGCAGCTAGATCTAGCCATACTATTTATAATTACAAGTATTTCCTTTCTGATCTCTTTTATTCTGGTAATATACATCAAAGAAAGCTGCTAGTCCTTGATGAAGCACACACAGTTGAATCTGAAGTAGCAGATTTTAGAAGTTTTATAATTTACAGGGATGCTCTCATACGCCTAATTCCAAAGTTGCAATTTCCAAACAAAATGGAATACAACATAGAAACATGGATAGATTTTGGAACAGAATTAAGAAAAGAACTACTCAAGTTTATCGACAAAGCTAGTGATGCAGTAGAAGGCAACAAGTCTTATGAACCATACACTGAAAAAAATCTTATTGATGCTTTAACAAAGGAGAAGAACGTGGCTGCCGTAATTGAAGACATGAAATGTAATAGAAATAACTGGATTGTTACAAATGTAGAAAAGAATTCAAGTAATCAATTAAAGAGAGTTGTGCTTACTCCACTTAATGTGTCAAATTATTTTAATGATATTCTTAGCATGGGAGCAGTAACTCTATTTATGAGTGCAACAATTCTTAGCAAAAACTATCTATGTAAAGTTATAGGACTCAAACCTGACCAAGTGCAGTTTATCAGAGTTGAACAATCAGAGTTTCCAGTTAAAAATAGGCCAGTTTACCTCATGAATGTAGCATGGCTTAATGCAAAAACAATCGGCCAAAGTTTACCTTCAATTGCTAATGCTGTTAATAATATCATGAGTATTCATAAGAATGAGAAGGGAATTATCCATACAACCTCGTATTCGCAATTGCAATTCATAAAGGACAATATAAGTAAAGAGAATACAGCTAGGCTCATAGAAACTGGGCCAATGTATGACCGTAATGAGATATTGCAAAAGCATTCTCAAACTACAAAACCCACTGTGCTGATATCTCCGTCACTGTACCTTGGTGTAGATTTGAAGGATTACCTATCTAGATTCCAGATTATAGTAAAAGTACCGTATCCTGATCTCACCGATAGGAAGATATCGGCAATGAAGGAAAGAGACCCAAAGTGGTATAATTGGAATACTATTTTAAGATTAGTTCAAGCATACGGTAGAAGTATTAGGAGTAAAGATGATTTTGCAAATACTTACATCCTTGATAGTAGTATATCCTATTTAATAAGAAATGCAAGGGAAATGTTACCAAAGTGGTTCTTAGATGCTATAATTCAAAGATAAAAATGATTATCCAGGAGGCTAGATCTAGTTAATTAACAAAATAACTTTATGTGGTATTATCGTCCCATACAAAGTATTATTAGTACGTTAAGCTAGCTATATCATACTAGTATGTCCAGACGCTCAAACAAATGGATAGCTGAGATATTAACGCCATCATCACCATCTGTAAACCTACAACGAATGTATGTACATCATCTCAATCTTCAATCAGAAATGAAAATATTCATGATATTGAACTAGCTAGGAAAATGACCATAGCAACTGAAGGTTTTACTACATGCAAGTTTTGTGAACTAGTCCTAAAAGATAGAAGCCGCTTATCAAAAGAAAATGCATTGACAGTATGCGATTATGTAATAGCAATGAAAAGAGAGGTTAATCCAAGGCTCAGCTACAAAAGATATACCATACAGGTTTTGTCAGAGCTATCAAAGGCTGTTGGGATAGAAAGGAAGTTCATTGATATGACACGAGATGATGTTCTTTGCTATCTGGATAACTGCCGCAAGCCAGAAAATGAAGACCCAATGCACAAGTGGATTGGTACGTATAATAGTAGGATTGTAATATTATTTCGATTCTTTAAATGGCTGCATTACCCTAATGTTGAAGACCCAAAAAGAAGGAGCGAGTTATCAGTCAGTGAAGGAAAACCTGATTGTATAAAGGGTATTGCAAAGCTAAAGAGAAAAGAAGTAAGCTGCTACAAACCTTCAGACTTATGGACACAGGAAGACGACCTAGTTTTCTTAAAGTGGGTTACAAACAAGCGAGATAGGTGTTACCATACCATGGCAAGGGACTTGTCAGCCAGACCTCATGAGCTTTTAAATTTAAAAATAAAAGATATTATATTTAAGACTGTAAACGGTGGAAAACAATATGCAGAGGTTCTAGTTAATGGTAAAACTGGGTCAAGACACATACCTTTAATCCAATCAATACCGTACGTTAAGGATGGCTGTCAAACCATCCAAGCCGTAACAATCCTAACTCCCCCCTTTTTGTAGGTCTTGGTAGAAATTCCATGGGTCTGCAGCTTACTAGTAATGGTCTGTATGGAATCTACAATGGCTACAAAGAAAACTTCTTTCCAAAACTATTAGATGACGCTACAATCCCAAATGAAGATAAAGAAAGAATCAAAGCATTGTTATTGAAGCCATTCAATCCATACATTCGCCGGCATTCGGCTCTCACTGAGAAAAGTACCAAATTAAAGTCCAGCACACTGAACCGACATGCGGGTTGGACTGCAAATAGCGGTATGGCTCAGAAACACACACATTACTTTGGAAACGAGTCTTCTGAATCACTTTTAGAGGCATATGGCATAGTTACCAAAAATAATGTTTCCATAGATACCTTAAATCCCAAAATATGTCCTAACTGCAATGAAGGCAATACTCAAGATGCTAGGTTCTGCAGTATTATGGCTCATACTAGTACTTACCGTATCTCTCTAAAGCGTTTACGCGATAAGGTAGTTGCAAAAATTGTTTCAAGCCCATATCACCCTGAAAATGTAATCCAGATGATGATAAATGAGAATGGTATAGATGATGTACATAAGTCTGATAAATCAAGCAGGGCATGACTGAAGGAAACAAACTAAAAAGACTTCACTGGGACAAGGAAGTACTACCCTATGTAAAAGAGATAATAGCGACGAGGAAAAGACGTGGCATATCAAGACTCACTTTGAGGGTCTCTTCTATATCTTAGTGTCAAAAAATATCTTTGAAAATCTCAACAATCGTTACAGAGGCTTGTCAAGAAAGCTACTTGAAGCAAGAAAAAGAGGGGAAATAGACCCAGATTGTATTGTGGACGAGAGTCCAGAACAATAATCGATATTAACGATTCCTTTCACTCACCAGAGCAACTCATAGATACTCAACTTCAGGTACTTGAGTCTCTCTCCCGGAGGATTACAAAACACGCTATATTCCTAGGTGGTATGGACAACTTCATTATGTAGAGGTTTGGGTAGAGTAGAAGGCCATGGCTGGAGTGCTTAAAAGTATACTTGCTGGCTATCAAGTTAGAATTGTTCCTACAGGTGGTTGGGCGTCTTTTACATATGAAAGGAATAATCTTAAGCGTTTAAAGGAGAAAATAAAAGAGGGAAAAAAAGTTCACATTTTGTATCTTGGAGATTATGACCCTTCCGGTTTGAGAATGGATGAAAAAATGATAGATAGATATTGGGATGAATATGGCATTGAACTAAAACGAATAGCGATAACCAGAGAACAAATACAAGAGTTTAGTCTACAGCATCTTACAAATCCTGACCCCGAAGTTTTATCAAAGTTAAGAAGAGATTCTAATGCCGATGTTTTTAGGAGAAATAATGGTGGTAAATTATTTCAAATTGAAGTAGATGTGTTGCAGGTCCTAGACCCAACGCGTCTACACCATTGAGTTGGTTTGCGTTGAACTTGCCTACGTCCTCTGCTGCTTTAGCCACTCCTGCTCTATACCCAGAATCAAACTCTCCATTTCCAGTTCCAGCTACTCTAGACTTTTTTGCCAAAACATAAGCAGGATTTACAAACATAACTGTGCTTGTCAGAACCAGTACAGTCAATATGCTTAAAATTACTCTGTTTCTCATGCCTTGGAATCTCCTACTTGTTTATAAGTATGTTAACTGTGTTTCCGTTAGCCTGTGCTCTTGACTCGCGCTAATACTGTGCTAGTTGAAGTTGCTGTGCCATTGCTTTTAAGCTTACATGCATCAAATCCAATTCTGTATTCGGAATATTTTTATTTATTAATCTAGTCGCTGGTCTGGTGTTGTACCTTCAAGTATAGTCTTGTGCCAGCCATCAAACAATCCACTGCAGAAATCCTTGTCAGTGCTACCACATTCTCCTTCCATTTCCGTCAACTTTGTCGTTTTTTCCATCATGCAGTTCCTGTATATCTTCCATTGCTCCTGATTTACCAACAGCAAATCCAATCTTTATACGATTGTGATTGGCCCGTATTGGATGAGCCACCTCCTCCGCTGTTGTCACTGTTATCTCCGCTGCTGGGACTACCACTACCAGAGCAGGCACTAAATCCAGTATCATATCCACTCATAAATTCTTGTGTGTGGAAACTTGAACCTTTATCTGGTTGGTTAATCTACCTATCATCTGCATTAGATATTTTTGCATCATCACATCCATGGTCGTATCCAGCTTGATATGGTGTTTCTTTTGCCATTGCATTATGGAATATTCCTAATGAAGCAGCAGACATTATTATCAATGCTGCTGTAATAACGAACCCCGTTTTCATATCTCTCCACTTTATTACAAATAAAAAAGGGTTTGTTGCTACGATAATGCTGCTTGAACTTATGAAAACAAATCTCATTTGTCGTTTTCTGGCGTGTCATGATATCTTTCAGTATATCCTTGCTTGTATCTCTCACAGAATGTAGCCGTATGTCCCCTGGGACAACTATTATCAAACCCATGGGCCATTTGAGCCTTGAAGGTCCCGATTAGCATCCTTTACTCCCTGCTGAATCCATCCTCATTACTTGTAGCTGTCTTTTTGAATGCGCTAGCCGCTTGTAAATATACCAAGACAATTGCCAGAGCAACTGACATTAAAGGAAATATTTTTCGTGTCACGACTAAATCACCTACATGCGTTAAACCCTGCATTATATCCACTCATAAATTCCTGTGTGTGAAATTGTGGACCTTTACCAGTCTTGAATTAAGAAACTCTAATTATTTAAAAAAAGCAGCAGGTTGATGGAATAGAGCAGTAACCTTCTGCCTGTGTATACTTAATGAATCTCTTTTTGTCAATGCCTACAGGTAGCAAAATACAGATACTACTCTAATATTTAAAAAATTTAACAGATTTCTCTGTATTTGTTTCTATATCATATATCTTGTAATAATAATGATTTTAGG
>JBKPMB010000067.1:0-2646 GCA_046731995.1 Thermoproteota archaeon
TTAGGCTGTTCCTATGGTGATGCTTCATGTGTAGAATATTCAATTAAGGAGGGCTTTGCGATGAGCATGAGTAGTGTAGTATTATCAGGAGGCTTGATAGCTCTAACATACTTTCTATACAAGAAGAAAGGTGACAGATGACAAGAATAATTGCAATATCTTGAGTGGGATCCTTTTAAGAAGCTTATTATGATCTATAATGCCATAATGATTGTGTCTCTTACTAGTAGCAGAAGCGATAATTAACCAATAAGTTTTTGGTATCATTCTGAGATTTTCTAATGGACAATAGTCGCGAGGAAAACTTGAAGCTCGGAACTTTACATCTACTTTAAATATTAAATCAATGTTAAATCCAGAATTTTATCTTAAAATTAGGTTAATTGGTTTGACCTTTGATGTTATTTTTTGGATCTCAGTAATTGCTCTAATTTTTGATTCAATAATAAATTTACTGTCCTGCCATCAGCTCTACCTCTGAGAATTGACATGCATCTACCCATTAACAAACCAGCCGATGCCATGCCCTTTGAATTAATAATTGATTTATTCTCTTGTAAAATTTTATCGACTATCATATGCAGCTCTTGTTCTTTCATTGGCTTTATCCCAAGTTCTTCAATAGCTTCATTTACCGTTCTGCATTCTTTTTTAAGGAGTTTTTCAAAGATTAAAGTTATTGATTCCTTTGCTATAAGACCAGTATCAAGTCTTTTGAAAATATCCAAAATAATATCCTTACTTAGTATTTTGGTGTCTAGATGCTGTCTTTGAAGGCTTACTATGTCTTCTGTAAGTTTAGATACTATTAATGTCGGTAAAATTTTTGTAGAATTTGCAATCTCCTCAAAAACCTCCAGATATTGAGAATCAAATATCTGTTCTGCAAGTGTTCGATTTATGTTATATCTATTGGAAAGAGTGGTTACAATTTCTTCCCATGATTTTGGTATTTTGTTCTTTAGCATGTCGAGCGTATGCTTACTGATTGGAATAGGTTCTATGTCGGTTTCTGGATACATTCTAGCGGCACCGGCTCTTGGTCTAGAAAATACAGTCTTGCCATCTGCAGTTGCAGCGCGGGTTTCGGCGGGTACCCCATATGGTACCATTTTTAACCTTTGAATTATGGCGTCGATGGCGAAATCTATACTAGGTATTGGGCCGCCTACTATTACAAAAGCATCCTGTCCATCTACCAGTTCCAACCTTCTATTGACTGCATTAACCTCTTCAATAGTAATGCCGTAGTCAGGCAATTCGTCGGAGTGAAATATACCTCCAAGACCGTAGAATCTAACTAATTCGCCCAACTGCTTTCCAATTCTAATCCCTGGATATGGTTCAAAGCCAATCATTCCAGCAAAACCCTTCAATCTGATGGCTTTGAAAGCTACCTTGTTTTTATCATCTGCTAGAGACTTTTTTACGACATCCGAAGAGGAGTTTTTTAAAATATCTGTTATATCCTCAATTCTCTGCCCATGTTCAACCTCCGTAGATGTATTATTGTTTCTCAGTCTTTGAGCTATTAAAGTCAAGCCATGTTGTCTATTCATTTCATATTCGATTACTTTAATCAGCTGATCTAATCGCTGGACTCCTTTTACTTCAACCACGTTACCATTATTGATTGAAATATTAACATCCTGTCTGATGCTTCCTAATCCTCTAGCAACCCGTTTACTTGCACGTAGCAGTCTACCTAGAGTAAGCGCAATACGCATTATTTCTTGGGGTTTGCCACTGACCGGAGCGAGAGCTATTTCAACAAGGGGGACGCCTAACCTGTCGAGTCCATATTCTCTAACTGCATCAGTATCGGAAATAAGTTTGGCCGCATCTTCCTCTAGGCAGATGCTTTGTACGTCCACTTTTCGACCCTCAACATTCAGGTAACCACCATTTGCAACCAACGTAGTGCGTTGGAAGCCTGTTGTATTTGACCCATCAATGACAATTTTGCGCATGGTGTGTATTTCATCTACAACCTTGGAATGTAGAGCTAGGGAAAATATCAATGCACTTTCAAGTGCCTCCCAGGTCATTTGTTGCGGAGGCTCCTCGTCTGCTTCTACCAAGCAGCTCGACTCTGAAGCTACATGATACTTTATGGTACGCATTTTTTTGAACTCAAATAGCGCAGCAGAATCGTATCTGCCAAGTTCACTGTGCGTAGGCCGTAACCTGCGTACGAAAAACGTCTCATAATTTTCAGTTTCAAGACACCTACAGTTACAAAAAAGTTTATGGTTAGTTGAAAGCTGCTGATGGATCTCAAATCCGACTTTTAGACTAATGTCCTCTGGACTGATTGACAGTACCAACAATTATTTAGAACGCTTATTACAACTTTTAAGCCTTGCCTTTCATAGATTGTGTCAGCATTTAATGCCTGTGATTGTTATAGTAAAATTCATATTAATGGCATACCGTTGGAAACCTCTCAAAAGCGTAAAATAAGCGATTGATAACAAGTACCTTTAGTAATGTCTAATGTCAACCCTCTGTCTTTAAAGGTACTTGAAGCTTACACTAGGGATGTAGGTCGTGGAGTTGCTCGAATTGACTACGATTCTATGGATTCTTTAAGTGCTTCCACAGGCGATGTTATTGAGATTAGGGGCAAACGTAGAACTGTTGCCA
>JBKPMB010000068.1:0-15808 GCA_046731995.1 Thermoproteota archaeon
AGCTCCAATCTAGCATTATATATTATGTATTATAAGTACAATTGTTATTATGTCATTCTTGGAAATGGGTGATGATATTTCATACCACTTTTGCAATTACCAGATTTAACATCATAACATATGCAACCGGATTCAATTCGGAGGTTATGAAATGAAATAGGATATAGCATGTTTGACCCTTCATTATTTGGCACAAGAGCATTACATGGTCCATAAGTTATAGATTCAGGATCTGATGGATTATCTGATAAACCATACATAATCTGTGATACTTTTACACGATATCTTATTGGATATGGAAAGTAACCAATTTTATTCCACCATTCTATTCCTGTAAAAAGATTTGATACCTCAAAAGCAAATTCCCCTACTATGTTCGATGGTAGATCAAATCTTTCTGTTTGCTTTGTATTTTGATCTTCTAGTAGATAACTAATGCATTCTTTTTGTGAATTCATAACAATTTGGCGAAGGTACGAGTGGCCAAGTATGGGCAACACTTCTTTGAATCTATATCTATTTACTCCATTAAATATGGCCTCAAAATAATTCTGGTCATCAAATTGGCAGATAAGGTTGAGCTCAATTGCAATATATTGGTTATTGAATAATTCCAATAAAAAAAGCATCCATGATTTATCTGGTATTTGATTTCCTAGATCTTCAATTAATGTTATAACGTCACATACTGCAATAACTCCTCTTGGGAATGCAGGCTTACTACTACTATCATCAAGAATACCACAAATTGAACCCACCCAGAAATGCAATATGAAAAAGAAAGTTATATCTGTGGTATTTATTGTGTGTATATTTAACTTAGGTATATGTACTTGCATTAATCCATGCCTCAAGCAAGTTAGAGAGGGTCTGTCTAAGGCTCAAACAGATTGACAGTGTACACACTATAACACTAAAGACATAAAGATAACTTTCACAAAGTATACCGTGCGTGAAAGTGAATAACCTTTCTTTTTCACGAAGGAAATTATGAATAATTTGAGCACGTCAGTGAATAGCAGCTTAGAATGGCGTAGAAGCAAAGTACAAGAATTAGCAAGTCAGGGCCATAACCAATCAGAGATATCCGACATATTGCAGATAAGCAGGCCTACTATTACAAGGGATATACAATATCTAAGCAAGTGTGCAAAAGAAAATATCAAAAAATACATTGACGAAAGACTACCAGAGGAATATGAGAAATGTCTTGTTGGGTTATGCAATTACAAAAGAAGCATGGAATACAGCACAGCAAACAGAAGATAAAAGAGAAAAGATACAGGCATTATCACTAGCTAAAGAATGTTATTCAATGAAACTGGATTTACTTACAAATGCTACTGTGATAGATGCTGCGATTAGATTTGTATCTGATAGACAGAAAGAGTATCAAAAATCATCCTTAGATAATAGCAATGAAGATGATAAAGAAGAATCAAAAGTTGATCATCATGAAGAACTCAGACAGATAAATCAGTTAAAACCAAGTACGCTTGGACCTTTTTTAAACATTGACAGAATGACATATAATCACAACTGATTTTCAGTAACAAAGCAAAAGATTAATTGTGAGATAACCTGGTACTTTATGTGCTGTTACTATTGGGAAATGACGGTGATGACCAAATTCTAGCTCTGAGTCATTCCCGCAAGTATGACCTAGAAAAAGGTAAGCTCCTTAGTTTATCAGCTTTAGCATCTTCTTCTAATAGCAGTTAACCATGATAAACAACTCTATTTCTTTTTTTATCCGACAAAAGTTAACAGGCTATGGACAGACGATAAGTTAACAGAGCCCACAATATTATAAAACAAATACAAGCTTTTGCTGAAGGCTGTAGTAATGGCAAGGCATTCAACGCAAGTAAAGGACCTTACTTCCACCCTTAGCTTTCCCGCTTTAATTTTTCCATGGTGTCTCCTGGCAAACAGATCCTCCCCATATGGAATGCAAAGCAGATAAAGCTAAAAATCTGGACACCATAATATTTACGAAGGAAAAATCTGAACTTTGAGCACAAAATCTGAACAAGTAGAATGGCGTAGATCCAAAGTAATAGAGATGAGGACCAGAGGTATGAGTCAAATAGAGATAGCATATGAGCTGCAAGTTTCAAAGCAATTAATCAGTGCTGATGTGCAATACCTGCGCAGCCAAGCAAAATAGTCCATTAAAGAATATGTCTAGACTTTTATAGAATAATCCTGTCTTGAATTAATTATCTCTTTTTGCTCTTTTCACGTTAAACCTGCCTTCTACAAAGCCAGGTTCTTCAATTCCCCAACTCCATTTCTTATCAGGTTTAACCCTAATGTAGGTAGGATTGGCATGACCTGTTCCTTCCATGTATCCTGCTTGACGATTAACTATATCCGCGGTTCCATAGACCTTTATACCTCTAGGATCCCATGGATCAATGCTTTTTAAGTCATCAATGACAATTGCAACTTTGTTATTTTTTAGAACATTTTTGTATTTAGTGGACTTTAAAATGTTCATTCCACCTACATAAAAGTAGTCATAATCAAAATCAAACCCAACAGGTACAACATCTGGTTGTATGGATCTATCTTTAGTTTGTTGTTGTCCTTCTTTTGATGATGCTACCGGTGATGGTGCTGCTGTTGCTATTCTTGCAAGCCTCTGTAACTTGATATACTCTACCTCTTTTTGAGAAAAAATTGTGCTAGCCAGTACAATAGATGAATAATAATTCCTTTCTTATTACTGCTTTCTAGTTCTAACCAATTTATACACTTGTCTTCTTTCGTAAGAAAGAGAATCGAAAAGGTAATGATATCATAATAAACTTACAAATCAATTGGCATTTAGTCGATTAACTTACCAAAATGATAAAGCTAAGTACGTAAATAATTATTACTGTTAAGCGTGGAAATGGAACACCTCCTTAAAATCATGCACAGGAAATGGAACATTTGAGCTCGACAGTGGAACACCAAGATCAAGAACATCAAGAACATCAAATAGAATGGAGAAGAGACAAAATACAAGAGCTTTGCAGCAAAGGATACAGCCAAAGAGAGATATCTAAAGTATTGCAGGTTCGGTTAGCTACAGTAAATAGGGATTTATCATGTCTGAGAACCCAATCCAAAACAAGCATCAAAAGATACATTGACGAAGGGCTGCTTTAGACTTTTTACTATGTTTATTGCAATAAACAAATGACATATTATGTATGTTGACCGAGACTCATTGTTAGAAATAGTTTTTCAAACTAGAATGCATTGCTATGAACAGTGAACTAGTGCACAGGAGCTTTTGTTCCATTTATAATACCTCCTGCACTTATCATGCTTAGGTCTGCTAATTGGTTGTCTATTAGCTTCAGATGTGTAATCGCTCCCTGAATATTTTTATCTTGTAAAGCCACCACGGTTTCATTGACGTGCATTCTTATTGATTGAATCAGTGGAGATAATTCTATGATAGTGCTGCCAGGAGTTGTACCAGGAGTGCTGCCAGTCTGAGCTATCGCATTATTAACAAAGTAATAATAGTTGGCTATCGATGCTGTAAACACGATTATCGCTATAGTTTGAGAATTCATCTGAAGGACCAAATTCTTGATTATTATCTTTTATATAAACATTAGATATATGTATATATACAGATTATTTTAGATTAGGCTTCACACTTACGGAAAAATCTATCTATTTCAGCATCATCAATGATTTTCTGGTGCTCCCTCCACAAGTGGTGAATCCTATTTCAAAATCTTCACGTGTGTGCATGGGCATATAAGTAAGCTTGCTGCTGCAACATCAAGATCATAAACAATGATTCAGTTGAGAAATATTCGTCTTTAGAGTTAGCAGCTCTGATGTAATCTTCATTTTCTCTGCATTCATCAAGCATCTTCTCAAAGAGAAGTCTATTTCTTCCCTCAGGATATATTCAAAGCGTTCTCATGATTTGATTTCATTGCTTAGAATTGAATACTGATCCATCAACCACATGCCATTTTGCATTGATAGCTTTTCTTCTTCTGAGTGTTTCTTTACATCTTCTACTACTTGGTGTAAGTCTTAGCTGCATACCACAGCATGGGCAAAACATGCTATCGTTATACATGTAAACTTCACATCTTCTGCAATATTTCTGATCTAGGGAATAATTGCTTATGCCAAATACTACCTTTGAGTATAGTTTCTCACATATATTTCTGCAAACCATGAGGAGGAACAAATTTGAGAGAAGGATGCCATTAAAAGCAATGAATTACAAAAGGAGAGAGTGTAGCTTATACAATGGATATAGTTGGTTAGCTGGTCGAATATATGATATAATCCCATTTGTAACTTGAGAGTTCAAATCCCACTCTGGCTGATGACACAGCTATAAAAATAGAATTAAAAGACTCTATGAGAGATATCATCAGAAAGCTACTAGGACATTACAAGACTGCAAAGAAATAAAGCTGCTTGAATAAGTGCTCTTTTCCCATTAAAACCATGTTGACACAAGCGTCTAATATGCAGTAAACATTTCCAGCAGATATAATTATGTATAAGTAAACATACTAGTTACGCTACATGAATCTCTATATATACATATATCTACCTTACCAGTAGATACTTATTTATATGTCGTATTGAAATTTGCTAAATTATGGTTGAGAAGATGACTGCCGTATGGCTGATCATTCTTACAATTATCGTATGCGCTTCTGTACCTGCTCTATTGATCTGGCTTACCACCTATCCGCATACGACGAAGATGTTGATAGGCATTAAGTATGTATCGGATATACTGATGTATTCATTATATTTATAACCATTGGAAAGCCACTAATAATAATCCTGTAATGTATTTTAGCTTGATTATATACATTTAACTTAAGCTTTGTTTTCAATATCTTGACACTTTGATTTAGCATAATTGAATGCGTAATAAAAAGAGTTATGCCTATTACATATACTTTATATCACTGAATTTAAGGCATAAATAACAGGAAACTGCTGCTAGAACCTTCGTAAAATCTTAGGCTTTAGCATTTCAGGGTGATGTTTCAATTCTTTTATTAAAGATAGTAGTTTTTCTTTATCTTGGGGAATAGTGCCTCCTAACGAATAGACATTTGAAGCGTGATTTGCTCTAAATGTCACTGGCGTTGCAGGATTAAATCCTGAAATAAGTCTTTCAATCTCGTCTAAAACCTCTATGTCATCTAAGGGAATAAAAGGCTCTTTGAATTTAGTCATAAATTCACTATAAATTCCATCTTCTAAATATAATGTCAATGCTCCCAAATAATCAGGAGCAATTTCACGTACAAGTCTGGCAGTATCAGCAATATGTTCGTTAGTATATGTTCTTCCACCAAGTCCCAGAATTATCATACAGGATAAAATAAACCCATGATGCTTTGCTTTCTGACAGCTCTGAAGAATTCCTTTACTTGTTGCACCTTTTGTCACCTTCTTCAAAAGAATATCATTACCAGTCTCAATTCCTATATAGAACATATTAAGTCCATTGTTTTTTAGTTTGTCTAATTCCTCGTCTTTCTTTTGAAGCAGATTTTTTGGCATTGCATAGCATGATACCCTTTTTACGCTAACAAATTTAGCATATACGTACTCCAAAATTTGAATTAACTTGTCTGTGGAAAGATTCAAGGCATCTCCATCTGCAAGAAATATGCGGGAAGCTTCCGGATAGGATTTGGCAGCCAAGTCAATTTCTATTTTTATTTCATCCCATGGTCTCTCTACATATTCCTTCGCGCGATACATGTTACAGAATGAACATTTGTTAAAGGAGCATCCTAATGTGACTTGAAATATTAAGGAATTCGCCTCCGAAGGTGGTCTGTAAAGTGGCTGATCATAGAGAATGTCCATTACTGTATGCAATTATGTAAGATATCGCATTTAACTTATACTATCACCTGAAGTGAAATATATATATCCTTAATTCACCTCTTCGGTAAGACAACATTCAATAATCTCCATACTTCATTTCTATTTCATATTATTTGATACTACAATGATTGTAACTATCCAAATGTATCGATTTAATAACATCATGATATTAAGCAATGATTGAGTTATATTCGTCTCTTCCTCTTTATCACATGTTTTTGAACTTGTGAAGTCTGTTTTTGTATTTCTTTTATCTGCGATTGCAGCTGCTTCATCAACTCTTGTTGTTGTTTTCGTAGAGGTTTAATATATTTCTGAATGGATTGAAGTACTGAACTCATTCTTTCAATTTCAGCAGCCTGCTTATCGAGCTGCTTTGATATATTGATTAAAATAATTTTTTCCCTTTGTAGCCTTTGTCGTTTTTTTCTTATCATATACTTTAGTAATGGCGCCTTAACTGTGGCACGTGCTGTTACAATTTCTTCTATCTCGATGCCTTCATTATTTTCAGGCAGTATCCTTAATTCTTCAGCTACCTTTGCATCTGGTTCGACCGCTTGATCTGATTCTATTATATCATTTAGCGGTTCAGGATTATTTTCGTTGGTCATTGTTGTGGTGCTTCTATTTCGACTCAATATTTCATTACAGCAATATGTATTATATTGGCAAATCTAATTCTATACCAAATACTTCTGCAAACCTTTGCTTTGAGCAAACGTCACCCTGAGGCAGAAACATCTCTAATATTGCACATGAGCTGGCACCTGTTGCAATGACAAATGTCAATGATACTACGTTAATTGCAGGGGCAGTTAATTTACTTGTCAACACCATTTTGGAAATACTATGGAATATATCTTATAAGAAGTATTATATAAATTTCTTGTAAAAGCTAAACTAAATACATATACTATAGTATATATTACAAAGTTTGTGTAGATTATACATATTATTATCATACACAGTAAAAAATATTTCTTAAATATTTGGAAGATAATTAAGAAAACTATTATCAATATTGTTATTATTTAGTAAATGGTTCACATAAATCCTATACCATAAGATTTTCTAAAGTTTAAAGAATTATCTGATATCTAAAGTTAATGTTTTACGTTAAAGCATGTCGATCTTACGCTTTTAATGTATAATATTTACGAAAAAAGTAGGTCAAATGCCGTGATTATTAATAAATATATTTGTGAGTCAGTTAATAGCCGATGGAATGGGAGGGCAGTAAAAGTACAAAAGTCTGATCGATACGTAAGCAAGGCAAAAGCAGGTCAGTAAAAAAGCTAATCCATATACTGTATGTAACTCGACTATGGGTAAAAGGGTAAGTAAAAAATAGCTCTACATTTGTCGTACAGCATCTGATGTAGTTACCTATTATTCTTAACCTAGACGTCTAGGATCTATATCAATTATAATAAATCTCAAAAAATTGAATAAAATTAACCGTTGGGCAGTTTTGAGTCTGTTATTTGCGCGGATAACATATGCAATAAATTGGTTTAATATCGCTTCGATATTCTAGCATATATCTTCAGATTTCAAACAAGACGTGTCTTTGCTAGGATTGCTTACTACAAGCTTCTTGATAGGTGTAGGCCTATTTCAAGTACCTGGTGGAATCCTTGCTGCAATACGGGGTTCTAGGAGAACTGCAATATATGGAATAATAATAGCTTCGTCAGCAGCACTCCTTTGCGGTTTATCTTCTCAATTACAACAAATGGAAATACTGCGGTTTGTGGTTGATCTTGGTATGGCATTATTTTTTGGTTCAAGTGTTACATTGATTACAGGATATTTGGGAAGAGGATCAGAAGGATTTGCAGTAGCATTACTAAACTCAGCTCACTCGATAGGAGGGATCATAGGGATATTTGGATGGATAATTCTTGCAGAAATAATAGGGTGGAGGCAAAGCCTATTGTTAAGCGGTGTCTTTGGATTGATTAGCGGCATATTTCTGGTTGCTTTCTTACCACGGAGGGATAGGAACGTAGAAGGAAAGCTACAGGAACAATCACAACAACAAAGAACAAAAGGAAGACATTTTCAAATCAAGAAATCAGACATTGGTAAAGTGTTATTTGACAAGTCCCTATTTGCTTTCGGATTAGTATTGCTTGGAGCACAAATAGCATGGGGTTACCTATGACATTTATAGCATTTTATTTGGTAGGCTATTTGAAAGTAAATTCGTCAACTGCTGGTCTCATAGCTGGTTTAGGTTTAATATCTGGTATTGTATCGGCACCTGTATTTGGAAGGATAATGACAAAACAAAAAATATAGGAAACTTTTGTTAGTATGTGGAGTAATAATGTCAGCTGGTGTAGCAGGAATTGCCATAACAACATCATCATCTTCGGGGATTTACATAGCTGGAATCTCAAATGTGTTGGTAGGCATCTTTTCAGCTGCAGTTCTTACTATAGCATATACTTCTGCTAAAGAAACAAATAGAAAAAGAATGACAGAATTAGCAATGACGATAACACGAAGGCAACAATAACAAAAAGCTCGTATGACACCTTGGCTATAGGCTGGGTTAATGGCTTATCGTTATTCGGTGCATTTTGGGTCCCAATTCTATTTTCGTTTGTTGTTCAGCATGCAGGCTATGCAATTGCGTGGTTACTTGGAGGCATCTCTAGTCTTTTGTTTATATTACCCTCGCTTGGAATTATAACATCTAAAGTCAAAGGTTGTTATAGAGACTAGCCGTAATAATACTTGCATTTCTCGTTTGATTCAATAAGTTTTATCGTCATCGAAATTAAGCCACTAATTATCATTATCTTACGGTGAGCCTTTTTACAACCAAGATACACTCTGAATATCATCATAAGGAGGTGGTTAGAACTAAACAGTTTATGTCACATTAACCCACTATCATTACATAAGCCTATGTCTAGTTTTGGTTCAGTCTGTGCATAGCTCTTAGGTTATCAAAATGTATGTTTTATGACAACATATGCTTAAGTAACTTTTTCTAAGCTAATTATCCTAAGCTTTGCATTTGGGTATTTAATATATATGATTTCGCATAGCCATTACATTTCTGGGTCGGTCCGTCGCGAGATCTTCATTGCTTTCACTCAGTCTGGAGCAGCGAATACTTACCTCATCCCCATCCTAAAGGAGGTGCTATAATACTGTATTAATCTTTGTTATTGACAGAAATTGTATTATCAATAAATCATAAAACAAGACATGCATTATAAAATATCATAATCAAAGAAGGGGTTATTGAAATGTATGCTAAAAAAGCTGAGCATGGATTTTTATCATCAGCCAAGATGGTGTCAATTATTCAGCAAATCTAACCTGGGACTTAAACGCTCTAGCCATAGATAGAGCTTGTACAATCTACCCAACCAACAAAACTATCATCATATCCTGTTATTATTTATTAATATAGTTCTATCCATTTTTATTTATTTTGCACATAAATTAATATACATCAATTTGTGCAGCAGCTGCATGGAGAATTTAGCTTTAGAAGCATCATCAAGAGGACTAGTAGCACATTGAATGCAAGGATTTGATTATGAGAAAGCTAGAAATCATTTAGAAATTCCTGATAATTTTGATGTTATGGTAATAATTGCAATTGGGAAAAAAGGACCAAAGGATAACCAACTGATAGAAAAACCTCTAGCAGAATTTGTAATGGAAGGACAATTTAAAAATATAGTGATTGGTAGCATACGCGTAAACGCTCTAAGGTAGCAATAACTGTTAATAGAAAATAGATAGACCTAACACACATCATTTTTTATTTGTACCATTAACACTCCTCACAAAATCATTTTTTCCTCTAGCTGATAGAGCACATCAGCATTCTCGATGTGTTCCATCATTTCCATAGTAGCGGCATATGGATATAATATCTGGGTTAAAAGTTTCTTGTCACATCTAACACCAATATATAATCTATTTATGCTTGTATGATTATCGTATTGTAAAATACACGCAAATGACAACACCGGCTAGCCAACAAGTAATTTCTAGTCCCCAGAATCTCTTTTCGATTCTTTCGCACAACGAGACCCTAGAGATGTTTGCCATGGCAAAAGACGGTCTGAAAATTAGTCCATCTATAATAGATAAGCTAGATATTTCGCCAAAAGCATACTATCGAGCCTTAAAGCAGCTAAAAAATGCAGGAGTAGTAGAGAAGAGAAAAGACAAGGCTGGAATGATAATGTATTTTCATACCACTTTTGGTTCTATTGTTTATCAGAGAAATGTTGTAGAAATGGAACAATATGCGGAAAATTTACAAAATATGCAGATGGTAGACACTCTAAAAAGTGCTGAAAAATTCTCTGAAGCAGATATATTGAAGCTAACTCAAGAGATAATGTATAATATTCCACCTGCTATTTTCAAAAGCGTTAACAACAATGTTGATGTTATCATTTGATGAGGTAATACAAAAACTACTTGAACGGATAGACTATTGTAAAATCGAGATTCTAGTTTCAACAAGAATATGTCCCGAAATAGTAATTAACAAACTATTGGAAAAGTCAAAGCTAGAAGTCAAAGTAAAAGTAGTAGCAGATATAGACTTGGTCAAAGAATACTTTAGATCCCAGGAAAAGTTTGTAAACAGTCTCAACAGCAAAAATACTATAGAAGAACGCAAATGTATTGTGGCGAATCCATGGTATCCTGATGATACTATAAACAGACGAATAGCAGATATTCCATTTGGTATAATAATACTTGACAACAGCGAAGTAGGGATAGAAATGGTTAATTCTAATAATCCAAAGGAATTCTGCGGTGGAATTTTCATAAGGGATCAAAGAATAGCAATGATTATGACTGAGTGTTATCAGCAAATATGGGAAAAAGCTTCTGAAACTTATATACCGCCTACTGCATCAGCTTGAATGCTCAGATGTTATAACTTTTCAATTAAAGGTATTTGATCTATTTATTCACAATTGGTAAACTAAATGAAAATGTTGCACCTTTGCCCTGTTTATTATTCTCGGCCCATATTCTACCACCATGAGCTTCAATACTTTTTGATATGAACAAACCTAATCCAGTTCCTGTCTCTGATTTCATTGCAAATTTCTAAAAGAGTTTACCTCTTACAGTAGGGTCTATTCCTTTACCTATATCTTTTATGCTAACAGTAACTAGTCCTTCTTGATTGTTGTTATATATTCTCTTGGCTATCTTGACCGCAATGGTCCCTTGACTGCTTTAGATATTGAGTCGCTTCATCTGAGATGTAAATAGCTCTTGCAGTTTTTGTCTTTGAGTACTCTCTTCAGATATGAATCTTAGTCGGACTAACTATAAAATCGATATCCTTTAATCTTATTGCTAACGCTTCAGCTGTACGCATGCATCCACTAGCCAAAACTAAAAGATATATTTTCAATCGTCTATTGTTGCATGATAGCAAAATCTTTCTAATGTCTGAAACATCAAGAGGTTCTTCATCTTCTCGATACATTTTTGGCATCTTTACTTTTCTTCTAAATTTTGAAGGTATTACATCAATATCATAGTAGGCTAGGTACGACCTTACAGCCGCTATGCATAATTTGACACTGCTTGACGTAAGTTTCAACGTGGTATCCACAAGATAAGATACAAATTCATCCAATATGGTGTAGATGTTAAGTTTGTTCTTAGACAATGGCTTGAGAGTAGTTTCTATGTCATATTGAGGATATTTCAATACAATGAACTTTTGGAAATGTACTAATCCATATTGATAAGCATACTTTGATCTTTGACTATTACGTAATATACTCGACAAAAACACATTCACTGATTTGTAATCTGTTAGACGTTCTTGTGTTGCTAATGCGGGCTGCAAGCAATAGTGTAAAGCATATGTATTAATATAGCTTTTGTGGGTAAACTATCTTAGTTAATTCTTTTGATAATATAGATTTTCCTAACCTTTTAAGAGTTCCTGACATATGGAGCGTAACAAGGGGAGGGTCTGTCAAGGCTATAGCAGACAATATATTATCAATACCTTTTAATTTACAGCTAATTATTACAAGGTTTACTCCTTGAGATTGAATAAACCGCATAGACGATCTTTCAGTAGATATATAACCAAAAAGTTCAGAATTTCTTTCTTTAATTAGGTCGACTATTTCAATCCCATCTTGCTGTCCACCATGTAATACTGCCAGATAGCGACGTTTCTCTCGTCCTTTAAGCAATTATAATCACCTCATATAGCATTTAGACTCAATCCAATCTCCAAGTTCTCGCCAGTAAGATTCTGGCGCTATATCACAAATTTTTAAGATAGCATCAAAAGAAGGACCAGAAATCATTTCCAAAACTGAAGTTGCACCACTGGAAAAAATGATTTGACAATTACTCGATTTGCAAAATTTGTATAACTTTCTTATTTGATTTAGCCATTTTCCAACCTGCCATCCGGTCATTTTACGTACATTAGCTAGATGTACTTCCAATCCCATACCACTTTTTACTTTCATTTTCAGTGTGTTATCAACTCTTTGAAAATCTCTAACAACAAAAAGGTCTATAGTGGAAGAAGCAGTAGAAGACCGTAGCTCATTAATATTTTCAGAAACAACAAGATATGGATGGTCAGTTATTACTGATGAGGAAAGTAGTTTTACATTAATGCGATAAATAATATTTTCTCCTTCTACTTTGGTGTTATTATACACAAATCCTAATATGTCGATTGCTAAATTTTTTGCCATCTTAGTGACTTCTACATAATCATTAGAATATATGCAAAGGTCTACTCGCCTAAAGTCAAGAGCACCCTATAATTCTGTAAATTACTGCTAGGTTTATATCTTCTGATGGGCCTGAATCGTATTCTAATAGAATCGCTATCAGAAAGGGAAATCCTTCCTTTACAGATCCTCTGTTTATCCAACCGAATGTATAGATTACCTTTCTCATCAACGTATTTATCAAAAAAGTTTGATAGGTGATATCTATCAACGCTATTTAACATACATATGATTTTTAAAATAAGTTCTTTAGCAACCTGACCGTCAATAGTAGCAGTGAGTACCGAGATTTTATTTCCCCAATGACCATCAGAAACTAAGCTCGTAAATTTTTCAGATGGTATTGAAAGAATATCATATAAGGAGTGCAAAATTTTATTTTCATTTTCAGTAGCATGAACTACGATATTGATTTCCGCAGAAGAAAATCTAATATCATCCACCGGAGTCATATTCAAAATAATGTAATAAATTAAGAAATATTAACAAAAACTTATTGAAGTAGCTCTGACGGTTCTTCTGTGGATTGAGTTGTTTCAATTGCCTTTGCTTCTTGAACTGCTCTAGATTCAGGAGTTGAAATTAACTTTGTTTTCTTTATTCCAATGTGTCTAAATGATGCAATTTTCTTTGCCTCTGCCATAAGATCCGCTCCCATCTTGCCCATAGTTGCTTCCTGAACAAATTGGTCTACGGTTAATTTTCCAATCTTGTCTGTCAGCACCTGCCGAGCAATAATTCTAATCTGGTGCTTTTTGGAAGCATTAAGACGTCTCTGACTGAATGCAATTACTGCAACCCTGAACGTATGACCATCTATCGTTGTGTAATTAGATACATCATTAATCATTGAGCTTCCTCTCCTGATCAAGCTTCTCAAAAATTCCTTTGCATATTCGTGTCCTTTGAAAATGGTAGTAGCTGAACCATTGTTAACTGCGTCGATTTGAACAAAGACTTTTGTCTGATGCTGTGTAGGATCTTGCTTTAAAATATCAAACATGGTATTTTCAATTATACGTCCCTTAGCATGATCGGGATCTGTAATTGGCACATAGTTCAAGGGGCTTCCTCCAAACGCGGATGGAGAGTTGATTACTATCCACTGTTTGTCTCGCCATTTATCACGTACTCTGCCGCCTTTTTTAGCTCCCTTTGCCATGGAGACCAAAAACGCTAGCCAAAATATAATTGTACTCTATCAAACACCCAAAAAGCTAGTTCTCTTTCATTGATAATAACTCATAAATCAATAATATCATGTGCTATGAGCTTTAATGAGTGATTCCATAGTGTGAAATAAAGGCTTTAATTCAGAAACCGGACCATGAATGTCTATAGATGTAGTACCCTGAAGACATATTTTTGCTTCTCTAAATATAATTCCCTTCTCAGAATACTCTAGACCACTAAGGCTATCTAGGCGTTCGCTAATTATATCATCTGATTTAAGAAAGTGTCCTCGCCGAGCATATAGAATGAACCTTTTATCTGTAATTATAACTTTATATTTTTTACTTGCATACTGGATAAGCGTCTTACTCTGGAACTTTATATTCTCCAAAGGAAGTAAAAAATCCTGTAATGCCATTTGGTATTGCATTGTAATTACTCTGCGAGTATATTTAGCAAAAAGAGTTGTAACAATTTACCAAAATTGATAATTAATCTAAATCACTAGGTTGCATAGTATTTCTCTGTGAGATAAGAAATATATGAAAAACTATATATATCCAAAGTTAAATTTTGTCGTGTATCATATGATTTAGTCTAAATTGTAGAGCAAAGCACTTATGGCTGCTAAATTCCAACAATCGCATAAGCCGTCGTTGATCCACTATGAAAGGTTTGAATTGTTTATTACTCACACAATGCATATAACAAATAATGGGAGAAAATCTCTCATTTGGATTATTCATGTTATTATTTTCACTACTTGTACTAAGCGTACTTTCATTATTTGTATCGGCAAACCGATAAATGTGCAAGCATTTTCTTCTGGTTCTACGTCTAGCAGTAACAGCACTATCAGCCAGAGTCACGTTACACAAATGGGGATTTGTGTGGTAGGCGTAAAGGGTCCTTGTAATGGCGATAGTAACTTAGCTAAATAGCTATGTGTTAAGATAAGATAGGCTTGATATTGAATTTTTTGCAGCTAAACATCCAATACATGTGAAATAATTAAACGCATTTATCATCTGACTAAATAACGTATACAACTAGTCCCCTCTCTGCCTCCCCTTTTGCGGGTCTATTGTTAAAAAGAATGAAAATCATTCAAAATGAACATACAACAACATTGTATCCATCTGAAAATGAGCAAAACGGACAACAAGAAGAAGAACACGATGACGGTAAAAACAATATCTTAACCATGGAAATTGATTCATGGAGCAACTTTGAATATGCTCTAAAGGAGGAAAACAGACTTCTCTTTAATAGGATGTTATCTGAATGCAAGGAAAATGAAAGTTACATTAGAGCTGCTAACTCTAAAGATGAATTCTTCTCAGCTGAATCATCATTTATGGTGCTGATATTGCAGCAGCAAAAGACAATAAGGGATTTGATTGCCAAAGTGTGAGAGCGTAAAAAGCCAAAATGACGATAATATTTTGCTGGTAATTCTATCTGTAATAAAAATTTATTGAGGATTCGTATTGTATGCTGGTAATCCTCTTTCATAGGGTGGTGTCTGAAGTGTCTTCGGATCAGTTATAGTAGGGTGATATGGAAGGCCATATTGTTGTCTTAATTCTTGCTGCTGTCTCTGTGTGTATCTGACGAGTAAGTAGGTCCTATATGGCCAACCCAAACATACAAAAGTATCACAACAGCAAGAGATATTCCCATTACTAATATTGCCCATGCAACAGGAATAAGGCGATTTTGATATCTTGCTTCTTCTTTATGTTGCTCTTTATCATGACTATTATGATATCCAGCAGGCATATCTGGATCATCAAATTTACTGTACGTGTTTGCTAATAAGTTTTATCCAACCATGTTAGCAGATTAAGGTTGCTATTCAATGAATGGAATGGCAATAGCTTGTTGACCTTAATCAGTTCTTTCTTGAAAGTGGTAGAACTTCAAAGCAAGTCTAAATGCATCGAATATATCGTTATATG
>JBKPMB010000069.1:0-1917 GCA_046731995.1 Thermoproteota archaeon
TTCTCCTGTAACTTCTTCTCTTTTTGGTGCAATAGAATCAATTTCATCTATGAATATTATAGATGGTGCTTTTTCCTTTGCCTCCTTGAAGATTTCTCTCAATCTTGCTTCAGATTCACCATAGAATTTACTCATTATCTCAGGTCCTGAAATACTGATGAAATGAGCATTGCTCTCATTAGCTACTGCCTTTGCTAACAAAGTCTTACCTGTACCAGGAGGACCATAGAGTAGTACACCTTTTGGTGCTTCAATACCTAGCTTCTCAAAAATCTCTGGATGTCTTAGTGGAAGTTCAATCATTTCTCTGACTTTTTGAATTTCTTCTTTTAATCCACCAATGTCTTCATATGCGACCCTTGTGCTCCTGTCAAATGAAGTGCCTCTTTCTGCTATGTTAAACATAGTTTTTTTAGTAACCATAACCGCATCGGCAGCTGGAGTTACGCCTATAACTTGGAATGTAAGCCTACCACCGAAATAAGGAACCATTACATTGTCTCCTTTAATAAGAGGAACACTCTCAAGAGCATCAGCCAAATATCGTTCATCGATAGGAGGTATAGCCTCTAAAGGAGCAACTATAACTTTCTCAGCTGGAACTGCCTTGATTTTTCTTATAACGACTATGTCATCTATAGCCACTCCTGCGTTATTCCTTACAAGACCATCTACTCTGATTATCCCCTTACCTTCATCTGAAGGATAAAGTGGTAAACACTTGGCAACAGTTCTTCTATCTTTTCCTTTAATCTCAATAACATCGCCTGCAGATGCATTTAGGGAATGCATAGAATTGTAGTCAATTCGAGCAACTCCGCGACCTACATCCCTAGTGTAAGCTTCAAGTATCTTCAGTGATATAGTATTAATAATAGACATATACGATTAGAGTACTCGTTGTTAATCACTTAATTTAAATTGTATTATTCAATATAAATTGTATTTAGGTCATAAAGCAATGATCAAAGTACATTCAATCCATTGAAATATACGGATTAAGATAAATTATTCGACAAATCTGTCATCGTACTAACCCTAAAGTATACAATCTAGCTGCCTCTCATTTTGTATATGCATTGTCAAAAAGATAAGCATATCTAACATTTCTTAATCTTCACCAGCTGGAAAGACAAGACGCAGATATTCAAAGCAAGATACAAGAGCTAGAAGATCTCAATAATTCATTAAGAGAAAGAGATAAAGTAAAAGACGATACTATAGCACACTTATCCGACCAACTTTTGGCCCTATACGCAAGGCTACAGAAGCTTGAACGAAAACAACAAACATAGGGAATTTGATTTCTCAAGCCATGGTTGGGGATTCTTAGGGTATTGTTTTACTGAATTGAACGATTCTATTACCTTATTTGTGGGCGTGGTTAGATGGTTTATCTTTTCCTTTTTGATGTAAACTTCGATGTCCTTTAGACACTTCGCTTAATATGTCGTTAATACCCTTAAGTTCATCTCGTCTATTGCTCATAAATGATATTTGGTTGGTTAGACTCTGAAACTCTTTAGCTGTGATGTGTAGATTAGAATACAAAATGCTATTCTGCTTTTGAAGATCTTCATATCTACGTTGAACCAATGGTAAATAGTTATTAGCAGTTCCCAATAAGTTGATTACCTGCGATACACCAATTTTTGCTGCTTTTGCTGCTTTACATAGTTGTACAAAATACCAGGAGTCACCTTTGAATTCTAGATATGTTTTAGTAATATACTCAAGTCCACTTAGCTTCAAATATTCCGAATAGTATTGGGTTGTCTGAGCCTGCCCAATATTTAGGTCAATAGCTACTTGCAATGGTGTCTTACCTTTGGAAAATTTATCATAAGCTTGTACAGATAATGGCTTGTGTTCCTGTCGCTCTTTTTCTTCCTTTGCTCTGTTTACAATTTCTCCAAT